>JAYKIP010000190.1:0-3101 GCA_035286205.1 Merismopediaceae cyanobacterium | reverse complement strand
CAAACACCCTGGTGGAATTACCCATTGGGGAAAAGTTTATGGAATCGTCTCTTCCCCTCGCCGCCAACTATGAAGGAGAAGTGAATGAATTGGCCTCGACGGTGGTGATTACCCTCAGCGATCGCCTCCTCGAAGATCCCCGGTGGTCAGGATTTGCCGATACCGGATTAGTGGAAGCCCGATGGCAAGGAGAAGAACTGATTTTACGCGGTATCAGTCAACGGGAACTCTTAAAACAACGGCAATCCACTCTAACAACGGACAGTGCCGATAGTTGTCAATCCTGCCGCCATTATCGCCATCAACGCTGTTGGCATACTCTCTCACCTTTAGCGGGGTTACAAGTGCCTCCCGAAGGATTTTGTGCGGTTTTTGAACCCTGGGATAGTTAGGGATGAGAATTCTCTCAAATTACAAAGCACCGGCGGCTGTCTTATCCAAAACTCCCCCCAAGTGGGCCGTTAAATTAATCGCCTGGAGGATCGGTTTACTGTTGGCTCCTTCCGGATAATCAATCACGCTCACCCCACCATTGCCCTGTTTAACCTTCCAGAAATCGGCGGGACTTAACCCCAACAAGTAACACAGAATCACTTTATTAATGGCATCGTGGGCCACGACAATCCCGACCGTATCCGTTTCCCGTTGACTGTAGTAAGCCACTCGTTCCTGCCAACAGGCGATCGCCCGGTCCCACACCTGCTGTAAATTTTCCCCTTCCGGCATTTGTACCGTTTCTGGGGCCGTTTTCCAGGCTTGTAATAACCCCGGAAAATCTGCTTCAATCTCCGACTCTAACTTGCCTTCCCAGAGACCATGACAAATCTCCATCAACGGTTCCTGTAGATCTAACGTCACTTCCGGATGGTATTGCAGAATAATTTCTGCCGTTTCCTTGGGTCGAGCCATGGGACTGGAAATACCAATATCAATCGCAACCTCCTTGAGAAAATCCGCCGCCTGCTGGGCCTGTAAACGACCATTTTCATTTAAGGGAATATCCCGAATCCCTTGAAAGCGAGACTCCCGATTCCATTGGGTTTCCCCATGGCGAATTAACAATAAACGCAAGCGATTACGGCTAGAACGGGGAGAGGGTAAAGCAACGCCTAAATGGGCCGTTTGATTTAAGGATTCCAGTTGAACGGGATCGCCCCAGCCCCCGCTAAAGTTAAGAACATTAATATTGCAATTAGACTGTTGAATCTGGTGATAGGAAGCCGCCGGAATGCCCAGGGCCGTCATTAACAAACACCGATTAATGCCATTGTGGGCCACAATTAACAGGGTTTTACCCTCTGCCTGGGGAAGTACCTTTTGCCAAAATTGTTCAGCCTGGGCATACAAGTCTAAGACGGGATATTTCTCCACAATTCCCTGGGGAGTCTCCAGACACATCTTAAATTCCTGGGGACGTTCATGCCAGCATTGGTATTCCTGGGGATACTTCGCCAGAACATCCTGTTTGACCCAATTTTCCCACAGGGGTAGATCAATTTCGAGGAGATCCTCGGTGGCGGTGAGGGGAGGCGGGGACGCAAAGCCGGATTGAATAATGCTTGCCGTTTGTTGGGCTCGTTGTAAAGGACTGCAATAAATGGCATCAATGGGCAGGAGGCTGAGGGTTTGAGCGACTTTTTGGGCATCAGCTTGGCCCTTTTCCGTTAGTACCGACTCATCGCTTCGACCTTGAATCCGTTTTTGGGCGTTATAACTGCTTTGTCCATGCCGAACGATAATCACGCGAGTAGCCAACGGTCTATGCCTCCCAAGCAGAATAATAGCAAGATAATCATGGATGAACCTAACCCTAGGGTCAAGTTTCGCTCTGCCTATGTTACTGGTTTGGGTTACTTCCCGACAAGCCGGGTTTAGGGCCAGGGATAACGGGGACGACCCAGGGTAGTGATATACAATACCGCTTCATCGGTGGGAATCCCTAGGACTTCATTCACCTGGTCATCGAAAAAGCCGCCAATACCACTGACCCCCAGTCCTAAATGAATGGCCGCTAGGTTTAACCGTTGCCCTAAATGCCCCGCATCTAAATGTAAGTAGCGATAAACGCGATCGCCATATCGTTCGACAGCTTTAGCCAGATCGGCGGTCTGAAACACGACAGCGGCGGCATCTTTGCCCAGGTCTTGACCGAGACAGAGATAGTGGAGTTCTTGCCGGAAATTTTTAAAGCGAATTTGCCGGAGTTCCTGGGCGAGGGGCGCGTAGTAATAACAGCCTTCTTCTAAACCGGTGACCCCGGCCACGGCGATAAAGGTTTGAATTAAACTGAGATCGAAATAGTCGGGTTGGGGATCTAGTCCCTGGGCGGAGTAATGCTGGGGTTGATAGGTAAAATCCAACAGGGCATTCAGTTCCGCGAGGGTTAAATTGGCCCCACTGTAGGCCCGCGTAGAACGACGACGCAAAAGGGTTTTTTCTAAGCCGCTTAATTGGGTTTGCCAGTCAATGGGTGAAGAAAAAGTCGGAATTTTTAGACAAAAGGGAAAGTTATATTTATCTTCAACCGGGGGAGACACCTTGAGGGGGGTGAGAGTTTCCTGCATGGCGGTGGCCTGATGGAAATAGGGCAGTAATTCCCCTTCCCGTAAACGCGGATAATCCCACCGGGTGGCACTGGGTAAGGCGGTCAGATGTTTTTTTTCGATGAGGGGATTTTGTTGACAATCCTGTAGCCCAATCACGGTGGTCACCCCTTCCTGCTCGGCATCTAAATACAGTAGATCGGCGATCGCCTGGTCTTGAAAACCGCCCATTAAATAGGGCCGATAATGGTTAATGGCTCCAGCTAACTCAAAATTCCCCAGAATGTGACCCGTATCCAAAAAAATGCGTCGGTAAGCCCGGTCTTCGTATCGCCAGACAGAGCGGAAAAAAATCGCTGTGGTGATTAACGCCCAATCTACCTGGTGCAGAATGGTGGGATTAAAACAGGCCGCCTGTAATTTTGACCACACCTCATCCTGCCAAAAACAAACTAGGGTATGGGTTTGGGGCTGATAACTGTATAGCCCGGACGGTAAAAGATTATGAGTTCCTCCCCGTGAAACCAGATAAATTTCTGCTGGGTAAAGCCCACCGGC
>JAYKIP010000189.1:0-9037 GCA_035286205.1 Merismopediaceae cyanobacterium | reverse complement strand
ATTCATAAAGATGCTGACTTTATTGGCCAAGCCTTTTACCTCTCCATTGGGTATTCCATTCCGGCCTGTTTAGGAGCCGCGATCGCCGATCCCCAGAGTCGCCCCCTGGTGATTGTGGGGGATGGAGCCTTTCAAATGACTGCCCAGGAATTATCCACCATTATTCGCCACCAATTAAACCCCATTATTTTCCTCATTAATAATGATGGCTATACCATTGAACGGGTGATTCATGACAACAGTTATAATGATTTACAACCCTGGAAATATCATCAACTGCCCCAGGTTTTTGGCAACTGTTGGAGCATGGAAGTCCGGACAGAAGATGAATTAGAAATTGCTCTGTTACAGGCTCAACAAAACCGAGATTTTCCCTCCTTTATTGAAGTTCACCTTGGCCGGATGGACTGTTCTAGGGGGCTAGTGCGGTTAGGTCAAGCGGTGAGTTCCCTCAGCCAGGGCTAAGGCTGGTCGTTTTTCCCAGGGCTTCTAAATAACGGTAATTGGAGGCGATCGCTGCCCCTAGGGTCGGATACACCTTGTATTCCACCCCAAATTCTGCACAGACCTCCTGCACAATCGGCTCTAACTGGGGGTAATGCACATGGCAAATATTGGGGAAAAGATGATGGGTAATTTGATGATTTAATCCACCACAAAACCAATTCCAGAGCGGGCTTTGAGTGGCAAAATTGGCCGTTGTCCGAATCTGACAAATGGCCCACTCATCATCAACTTCCCCGGAAACCGGATCCGGCACCAAAAACTCTGTGGATTCCACCACATGGGCCAGCATAAAAATCGTACAAATCACCAAACCATAGGTCATGTAGGTCACACAAACCCCGGCCAACACCACCGGCCACGAAAATCCCAAAGCCAAGGGTAAACCAAACACATACCCAAACCACAAGACCTTAATTCCTAACAGCAACACCAACTCCCAGGGATTAAAAGGAGGAATCTGGTGTTCGTGATATTTCCCACGACTCAGCACCAAATAAATATCGTATAAAAACCAATAAAACGGAATAAATAAATAAAAAATCCAGATATAAAACTGCTGAAAACGATAAAAGTTGAAATGCGGTTGAACCGGCGACATTCGCACGAGACCATCCCCATGGATTTCCACATCATGCCCCAAAATATTCGTGTAGGTATGATGTAAATAATTATGCCGATAACGCCATAAAAAACTTGATAACCCAATCAAATCGTAGGTGATCCCCAACAAACGATTGACGCTAGGATTAGCCGAATAACTATTATGATTGGCATCGTGGCCCACATTGAAGGAAAACGCCGCCAAAGCCAAGGCCAAAACCACACACCCCAACAGTCGTACCGGTAACGATACGGGAGCCAACAGCACAAAGCCCCATGACCCAAACAGCCACAGAAAAATCATCACCGTCTTGACGTACATCTGGGGGTTATCTCGTTTTTTTAAACCCTTTTCTGCAAAATAAGCCTCTACCCGTTGATTGAGAACTTTGCGAAAACCCCGTTTCTGGGTAAATTGAATTCTATCCGCTAACATTACTGAATAAAAATACAGAAAATCATCTTGAATTATACCCTAAGAGAGGGCTTATTCCTTAAAACGTTACACCACCATAGTTTCCGGTTCAAGGATGATCAGGTTAAGAAATGCCCAAAATTATACCACATCTAAATCGCAACCCATTATTTGATAATCGCCCCCTAAATCCACCAATACGAAGGGACTTTCTTCACAAATCTTTACTGATTTCTTTCTCAAAGTTGCTACTAATCCCCCCTAACCCTCCTTAAAAAAGCTACTGTACATACACATTTTGAAAAAAGATAAGTTTTTAGATTTGATCCCCCTAAATCCCCCTTAAAAATCTACTGTACATACACATCTTGAAAAAAGATAAGTTTTTAGGTTTGATCCCCCTAAATCCCCCTTAAAAAGGGGGACTTTTAAATGCTAACTTGTCTATTTCCCACCTTTCAAAGGGGGGCTGGGGGGCAAAGATTGGTTTGGTAATAGACGAGATTTAATCTGTTTAGCCCCGAAGATTAAGGCTTAGAGACATAGGGAGATTGATATTGCACAGGGGAACCCTGATTCGGCACAAAATGACAAGCCCAATAGGAATTGATAAAACTTTTCCAAATCGGTTCGTTAGAAGAACGATAATAATCGCCTAGGACCGGTTTGATTGCTTCTGTGGCTTTTTTTAGATGATAATGGGGCATATTCAGGAAAATATGATGGGCGACATGAGTTCCAATATCGTGGTGAATCGGGTTAATAAAACCGTAATCCCGGTCAATGGTGGAAAGGGCCCCTTTCAGGAAATACCAGTCATCGCCTCGATACCAGGGAATATCCGCTTCGGAATGGTGGAGAAACGTAACGAGGTCTAACCACATCACAAAAATGACGTAGGGAACCAGATAAAATTTCAGCAAAAAGAGCCAGCCAAATTGATAGGTTAAGAACCCTAAAAAGCCGACCATGGCGACCCACAGCACGGAGCTAGTGATCACATCCCATTTTTCTGAGGGACGAAAGAGGGGACTGCTCGGTAAAAAATGAGAGCCTTCGCGGTTGGGCGATCGCTTGAAGAGATAGAGGGGATAGGCTAATAGGGGTAAATAAAAGCGAAAGAGTTTTTCGTACCAAGCCATTTCCTGATATTTACTTTCTGTCACAGGATACCAACTTTCATCGGTGTCAATATTACCGGTGTTGGCATGGTGGGTACGATGACTAATGCGCCAACCATGGTAGGGGACTAAAATCGGGATATGGGATAAATGACCGATGAGATTATTCAGCCATTTCGACTTGGAAAAAGATCCATGGCCGCAATCATGACCCACTACAAATAAAGCCCAAAACATGGTTCCCTGGGCTAACCAGAAAATGGGATAAAAATACCAAGAGTCTAGGTAGGCGGCGATCGCATAAAGCCCGGCAATCACGCCAATATCCAAAAAAAAGTAGGCCAGAGACCGACCTACACTGGGTTCAAAACATTCGGGGGGAATGGCAGACTTTAAATCCTGTAGGGTGAAAGGCAACTCTGGGCGGTTTAAAGGGGTGGAAAGAGAAAGGGGAGAAGTTTGCAGTTGCACGTAGGCTTGTCCGAAACGATTGATCAAAACAACACCTGCAATCTTACCGTTTCTGGTTAACAAATATTTACCTTGTTTGACTTTTCTTTATTTTTTCTTTACTTTCCGGCTAGGCACTCCGGGAGTCTGCGACCCTCTTACCAAACCGGATCTTCATAAAGATGGATACTTAAGGAGGGGCGATCGCCGGGCACACAACTCAAACAAGCACAAATCGCTGTCCCATCCTCCAATTCCACCTCACAGGCATGACAAGACCCCAACAAACAACCGGTAGGGATAAACACCCCGGCTCGCTCGGCAACGGTTAGCAGAGGTTCCCCCGGCTCTGCCAGGATTGTTACGTCATCGGGGAGAAAATGTACCGCTATAGCCATTGGGAATTGTTATGATTAGCATTAACTAGCTTACAATAGCCGCAACTCCCTATAACGTGATCAAGCTTCGTTTTACCGAGGTGGTAGTGGGGTACCGGATACCGTCTGCAAATCCCTAGTGCCAACCTTGTCCCCTGATTATTCCTTTCTCCCATGAGTAAACTGCTTTCTTCTACAAACGGTAACGGTAAAGTCTCTTCTCCGGCCGAGGATGATGGGACGCTCGCCAACGTCCAGGATAAATTATTACCCAATAAATCTGTCCAACTGCATCACTCTACTTCTTTGTTTGGCTCAGAGCAGGCGATGATCTTAAAGCAGTCCGCCGCTTGGTCAAGGGGGTTAGTCTGGGGCATTGTTGGCGTGACCAGTATTGTGGTGGTTTGGGCAAATTTTGCCACCATTGAACAGGTCATCCCGGCCACGGGTAAACTGCAACCGACGGACACCGTGAAAGAAATCCAGGCTCCGATCAATGGGGTGGTGAAGGATGTGTTAGTCAAAAATGATGAAAAGGTGAAAAAGGATCAAGTGTTGGTGGTTATGGATTCGGCGGCCACGGTGGCGGATTTAGAGTCAGCGAAAAAAATTCGTCAGGCAACCCTTCAGGAAAATGCCTTTTACCGTCTGGTTTTACAAAATGGCATTACCGCGAATCAGATCGATCTGGCGATTTTGCAATTGAAATTACCCTGGGAAGTGGTGGCTTTAGCGAAAAATCGGGTCGCTCTCCTACAGGAAAATCAACTCTATAACGCGCTGTTAGCGGGCCAAGCCAAACCCGATGAAGTCCTGTCCCCGGAGCAGGAAGCTCGTTTACGCATTACTCAGTTTGAGTTGCGATCGCGGGAAATGGCGGCGCAGATGGAAATCCAACAATTGCAAAAACAGTTAGCCCAAACTGAGGGACAAATTACGGCTAACCGCCAACAACTGATTGATGATCGTCTGATTCTGGCCTCCTTAGCTGATCGGAATCAAAAATCGATCGCCGAAGCAGAAAAAAGCTTAGAAATCGAAAAAGGCATTTTAGGGAGTGTGAAACCCCTCCTCGAAGAAGGAGCTTTAGCCAAACTTCAGGTAGAAAAGCAACAACAATCTATTAATGATCGGTATCAACGGATTATTCAAGATCAACTCAATGGCAAAGTTGAATTTGACAAACAACGTCAACAAATCCAAACCCGTGAAGCAGAAATTGAAAAATTAGAAACGGAAAGAAAACGGATTAATGCCTTAATTGATCAGGCCCAAGCCCGGTTAGTCAATACCACCGCCGTCACCGAAAAAGAACTGTATGACCGCATGGCCGATAACACCAAAAAATTGGCTGATATTGATAGTCAACTGACTAAAATCATGGTGGATAATGCCAAGAAAATTAATGAATTGAATAGTCAAATCAGTCGTTCCCAGGTCACCTTAAAGTATCAGTATATTAAATCCCCCTTAAATGGCACGGTCTTTGACTTGAAAGCCTCGCCGGGCTATGTTCCTTCTCCTAATCAAACCGAACCTCTCCTCAAAATCGTGCCGGATAATGCCCTGGTGGCCGAAGTTGATGTCACTAACAAAGATATTGGTTTTGTCAAAAAGGGGATGAGAGCGGAAGTCCGAATTGATTCCTTTCCCTATAGCGAATTTGGCGATATTAAGGGAGTTGTAGATAGCATTGGCTCCGACTCGTTACCTCCCGATGAAAACCATCGTTATTATCGCTTTCCTCTGCGGATTAAGTTAGCCAGTCAGGTACTCAGAACCCAGGATCGAGAAATTCCTCTGCAATCGGGGATGTCGGTCACCGCTAATATCAAAGTTCGGGAAAAACGCACAGTAATGAGTTTATTTACAGAACTCTTTACCAAGAAAATTGAAAGTCTGGAAACGGTTCGTTAGGCATTCTGACCCTCTGGCCAAGAGAAGCGTTAAACCGAAGCATTAAACCGGGGAAGTGACACTCACCAAACTTTCTTGAATTTGACCTCGTTCTAAAGCCCGTCCAATAAACACTAAACGGGTTAACCGGGGTTCGTTGGGTTGCCAAGCCCGGTCATAGAATTGCTCCAGGCGATCGCCAACGCCTTGAACCACTAAGCGCATAGACTTTTGGGGAACCTGTACAAAACCCTTAACCCGATAAATTTCCTGGGTTTGTAATAACCGTTGTAATTGCGGCATTAACTGGGTGGGCATTAAAGGGGTGTCCGTTGTCCAACAAAAACTCTCGATCGCGTCATCGTGGTCGTGGTCTTCCTCCTGGTCGTGATGACTGGGGCGATCGCCTAAGTGATCCTCTACCGCCGCATTAAAACCCAGCAACAGTTCGGGTAGGACTTTTCCCTGCTGACCCGTGATCACCTTCACACCAGGGCGTAACTCCGACGCTAACCAATCCGTCACCTGGACTAACTGCGGCCCGGAAATTAAATCCGTTTTGCTCAATAACACTAAATCCGCACAGGCCAATTGATCTTCAAACAGTTCCTCTAAGGGCGTTTCATGCTCCAAACTTTCATCCTGCTGTCGTTGCTCGGCGATCGCCGCTAAGTCCCCCACCAGTTGCCCCTGGGCTAACGCATAACCATCCACCACCGTAATCACCCCATCCACCGTCGCCCCCTGACGAATTTCTGGCCAACGAAAAGCCTGGACTAACGGCTTAGGCAGAGCCAAACCGGAGGTTTCAATCACAATCTGATCTAAACTCTCTCGACGTTGTAACAGCGTTTGCATTATGGGTAAAAATTCTTCCTGAACCGTACAACAAAGACACCCATTGGTTAACTCCAAAATCGGAACCCGTTCTTCTCCCTCCTCTTCACAGACTTGACAATCTTTTAACAACTCACCATCAATGCCCACATCGCCAAATTCATTCACCAGTACCGCAATCCGACGACCCTGGGGATTCTGTAATAAATGACGAATTAAGGTCGTTTTCCCCGCCCCTAAAAAGCCCGTAATCACTGTCACTGGAATTTTGTGCATACTTAAAAATGAATTCTAAAAAATTGAATACCCAAAAATTGGCAAGGAGTCTGGGAGACAGTCCCAACTAACCCCCTTAAAATAATGGCTTACCAAGTGAGACGGGAGTTAACGCGCTAAAGCAAAACTCAACGCCACAACCACTTGATTTTCTGGGGTAAACTCCATTCGCAGGGTTCCGTCATTTAATTCTACAAGAGATTTGGCAATTTCTAAGCCCAGCCCAATCGTATTTCCTATAAATTTACTGCCGGGCTTGTGGAAGGAATTAACATAACTTAAAATTTCGGGAGCAATGGTCGAGCTTTGATTGCGAATCAGAAGATTAAACCGAGTATCCGTTATTTCACTACTAATTTCAACGCCAGAATTATTAGGAGAATACAAAAACGCATTGTCAATCAGTTCTTCCATAATTTTTTTGAAGTTGGTAGAAGAGATCAAAATTTTCGTATCCTGCAATGTCAATTTAACATCCTTTAAGCGTTGATACTTTAAAGATTGATTGGTCGCAACCTGATTGAGAATCGCACTTGGCACACTCACTCCCCGTTTAGCCCGATAGGCTTCCCGCGCTTTCGGATTATTTATAATCATTTCGAGTTGGGAATAGAGAGAAAAATTAATCCATAGCCGTTGTAATTGACCGCTATTTTCTTCAATTTTATCGGCTAATTCCTCCACTTCCTGGGGGGAAAGGTGATCGCCTACTTGCTTTAACGTGGCGGCAACCTGTTGTAACTGATGGGTGAGATTAGCCACTTTCTGGGGCAGTGATTTTGTCAGATGATAGCGAAATTCATTCAGTTCTAACTGGGCTTCTTCTAATAAACTGGCTTTTTTTTCTAAGCGATTCTGAATTGAATTTAAGAGGGAATCAATATCGTAGGGTTTCGTAATATAATCGTCTGCTCCTAATTGCATCCCACTCCGCAGGGAAACCATATCCGATTTTGCGGTCAACAAAATAAAAGGAATATTCCGCATTTTCGGCTCTTTTTTTAGCCCTTCTAACACACCATAACCATCTAAAATGGGCATCATCAGATCACACAAGATCAAGTCAGGGGCGTAAATATGAACCGCCTCTAACCCTTCTTTTCCATCTTTTGCCGTAAAAATTTGAAAACCCTCTAGTTCCAGAATTTCTTGGAGGTTTTCCCGAACTAATGGCTCGTCTTCAATAATTAAAATTTTGGTCATTGCTAGTCGCTGGGGATGAATCTTATCCCATAAAAGCTGAAATTACCCTTTACAAATGGGTTTTACCTGGATTATATCAGTTTTTGGCCGGCTTCCTTCCCTCTTCTCCGGATTCTCCACCGTGAGGCAGGATTCCCTAGAGGCTCTAAGCTGGGGACTGGGCGACCCCTGGATAGTAAGGGAAGTCCCTGACAGTTTTACGGCAGTTTGAGCCTTTGACTGGCTCAATGAGTGCGAATCAGCGGTTTATTCGTTTTCGAGAATTGCTGTCTAGAATGGACGAAAACTTAACACCTCTCGCTTTTCTAAATGGTTTAAAATATCCGACGGATCGCGCCAAGCTGGTTTTAATTGATTCTTGGCATAAAGCGGTAATTGATCGCCGACATGGGGAGAATGGGGTTGACTGGCATTGCCATAAACCATCAAGGTTTGTGCCTGTAACGGTTGAGTAAAAGCGATCGCCGCGATAAAACTATCCCCAAAATAGGCCTGAAAGCGTTGATCTGTTGTAGGGAGATATTCCACCACCCGAAAACTGCCTAACTCGCCCGCCGCCCCTGATGCCGGCAACTGATATTTTCCCTGTTTCATTTTCATCACCTCACCCCAACTTACGTCAAGGGAACCATAAAGCAACTTGATCTGAGCCGCGACTCCTTCTAACACCGCTAACGCCATATTAATATCCGCTAATCCGGTAGGGGTATCTAACGGTTTATCCGCTTGCCAGGGTTTAGAAAAAACTTTTTCCGGACTAATCGTTGAAACCCAAAGCATAAATAAAACGGCCCCCCGGCTATCTGCATTCGCTTGGCGATCCCAATTTTTTAAGACCTCTGCCGCTTCTAAACCCAACGGATTGGCTAACATTTTTGCCGCCGGAATTAATAACGGTAAAAGCCGGTCTGCCATTTCCAAACGGGATGAAAACTTATCACGAATCATTTGATCGAGACTCATTTTAGGCGTTGCTAACAACATTTTCAGCGATCGCTGAGTGCGAAAAATATCCTCGGCAGTGGTTAAACTGGAGCCGGCGAGATCATCGGCATAATTGTTAGGATTGAGTTCCATCGGAAAAGTGCTTGTCCAGGGCGGATCATTACTGTTTTGTAACCAGCCACTTTTGGGATTGATTAACTTCGGTAAATCTTCATAACTTAAATACTCTGTCCAGAGGGTTTGACGGGTATCTCCCGGTTGAATCTTGCCCCAACTTTTCCAATTTCCTGACTCCCGTTTAGGGGCGATCGCATTATACCAATAGGCAATATTTCCCCCGCGATCGCTGTAGAGAATATTAAACATCGGTAATTGTAATTGACGTAAGGCCTTTTCAAAAGAGGATAGAT
>JAYKIP010000188.1:0-3194 GCA_035286205.1 Merismopediaceae cyanobacterium | reverse complement strand
CGAAGTGCATCTTTTTAACTATCAAAACAATCTTTATGGGCAAACCTTGCGGGTCAATTTATTAGCCTTTATCCGCCCGGAACAGAAATTTGCTAACCTGGCCCAATTAACCGAACAAATTGCCCAGGATTGTCAACAGGCCCAACGCTTACTTCAATCTTTTATGCCCAAAATTTAGGGGCTTAGTTTCCTCCACAAAGAAGATACTAAACCCCGGTCAGCATACGTTCAAGGTATTCAAAGTAAGTTGCATTGATTCTCTTTAAGATGCGGATTTGAGCGATCGCCTTTTCAGGTTAGCGAATCCCTTAACTTAAAGAAGCCGAACTGCGGTCATAGGTCGTCCGGAAACTGGATTGAGGCTTGCCTTGGATCGTACTCCAATAGCCCGGCTCAACTTCCATGCCAATTTCTTCCGCGGCCCGTTCTAATAACGATTGTTGACGGTTTTTGATCATTTGGTGATGACGCATCATCAAAGCCCGTGCTTGTTGTTGAGTGGACATAATAGCCTCCGATTGGTTGATCTCGTAACGAAAGGATTGGACTAATTGGTTGGATTGGATTCACCCTCATTTATGAGGATAACATAAAATTCTGTAGCAAAAGGCACAAAACGCCCCAGCTTAACAATTCTTAATGTCAGGGGAAGTTCACAGAACGGCCAAAATCATTTTGTTGAGTTAATCCATGTTGAAGGCAAACCAGACCGCCCAGGAAATTAAGCCGACAAAGAGTAAGGTGCCCAGGATCAAAATCAGGGTTTGTAAAAAACTAGAGTCAATAAGTACCATAAAAATCTCCGATTGCGAAAAAAATCCGTCAGTATCCCTAAAGGGGTGAGGGGATCAGCCTGCTTTCTGACGTTGGAGGAGTTCCTCGATCAGCATGGCTAATTGTCTGAGTTTGATGGGTTTAGCAAGATATTCATTGGCTCCCGCCGCCAGACACCGTTCTTGATCCCCTGGCATGGCCAAGGCGGTCAGAGCAATGATCGGCGTTTGGGCAAAGTGGGGGTTCCCTCGTAACTGTTGGATCGCCTCTAAACCATCCATACCGGGCATCTGAATATCCATTAAAATCAAGTCCGGGGATTTCTGGGTCGCTAGGGCGATCGCCTCCTTCCCGTCTTCGGCAGTGACTAAACGATAGCCCTTGGCCTCCAAATAACAGGAAAAAGAGAGTAAATTTCCCGGATTATCCTCCGCCAACAAAATTAAGGGAGGGGTTTCGCTTGCTTGGGTCTGGAGTACGCTCTGGGAGGTCAAAGACGACAGGGTTATCATCGGTTGATCGGGCGGTTGACGATAGGGTAATTCCATCTGAAAACAACTACCTACCCCCAATTCCGTCGTTAAACTGATCCGGCCCCCGTGCAGTTCCCCAATGCGCTTCACCAGGGCTAGACCTAACCCCGTTCCTTCGTACTTACGATTTAAGGCACTGTCAATTTGCACAAAGGGCTGAAAGAGCTTGGATACATTTTCGGGGGCAATCCCAATCCCGGTATCCCTGACGGCAAGGGTTAACCAGGGTTCGCTCCCATCGGCTGGGGTCGGTGATAAGAGGGACACCTCTAGGGTAATCTGGCCGCCTTCGGGGGTAAACTTCACGGCATTAGTCAGCAAGTTAATTAAGGCTTGGCGAATCCGTCGTTCGTCTATCCAAAGATCGGGTAAATTCGGCGGGCAAAGGGTTTGCAGTTGGATCTGTTTTTTTAGAGCCTGTTGAGCAATAAACAGCATACTGTCCTGACATAGCACTTCCAGATTGGCCGCGTTGTATTGCAATTCCACCTGGCCCGATTCAATTTTCGCTAGATCCAAAATATCATTAATTAGGGATAATAAATGAGAACTACTGCTTTCAATCAAATTGAGGGCTTTTAACTGTTTTTCGTTGATTGCGCCAAAAATTTCCTCCCGCAGACTTTCGTTCATTCCTAAAATGGCGTTCAGGGGCGTGCGGAGTTCGTGGCTCATGTTGGCCAAAAATTCATCTTTTAAGCGGGTGGCTTGCCAGAGTTGTTCATTGGAAATGGCCAGTTGTTCGTTACTTTCCCGTAAAGCCTGTTCGGCCTGTTGTCGCTGTTGTAATTCCTGTTGCAGTTGCTCAAAGAGGTTGGCCTGTTGGATGGCGATCGCCAGTTGGAGGGTAATCTGTCGCGTGAGTTCAATTTCGGTGGTTTGCCAGACGCGGGGCCGGTGACAGGTATGGGTACAGAGCAGACCCCACAGTTCCTCACCACAGAGCAGAGGCATCACCAGATTGGCACGAATGTCAAAGCGTTCGAGGATGGCCCGATGACAGGGTTGAAGATTACTGTCGTAAATGTCATTGACCACCTGAAAATAGCCCTGGGTATAGAGACGGGAATAACTTTCCCCAAAGCAGTGATCATGAATGGGAATGGCCAACACCGACGATAACCCTTCTCTCACCGATTCCGCTACAAATACCCCATCGTTATGGCCCGATGTAGGGTCAAACTTAAAAATGGCCACCCGATCCGCGTCCACAAAACGGCGAATTTCTCGGCAGGCGGTATCAAAGGTGGTTTGTAAATCCAGGGTTTGACGAATGCGTTGGGTAATTTCCCGTAATAGGGTTTCTTTCCCCGCTTGATGTTGCAGTTGTATTTCCGCCTGTTTCCGTTCGGTGATGTCCTGGTTAATGCCCACAATGCGTTGCAGTTGGCCCTGGTCATCCCGTTGAATTAGCCCCATATCTTGAATCCAGTGGATTTGACCATCGGGCCGCTGAATCCGAAATTCTAAGGCAAATTCCGCCGCGTCCTGGAGGTGTTGCTCGATTAAGGTTTCTACCCTGGGGCGATCGCCTTCGTAGATCTGACTAAGCCATAGGGCTTGATTGACCGGGGTGGGTTGGGACAGCCCATAGATTTTATACATTTGCTCATCCCAGATCAAACCCTCCAGAGGATTCCATTCCCAAATGCCGATCTCTCCCGCTTGAATGGCTAGGGTTAGGCGATCCGACAAATTTTTGACCAGGGCTTCCTGGAGTTTTTTCTCGTTTTCCCGTAATTTCTGTTCAACGGCTTGACGTTCTAAGTCCAGTTGGATGGCCTCTAGGGCAAAGGAAATATTGTCCCCAATCTCCTGCAATAAATCCTGTTCATCCTCATTGAAAAATTCCACCTCTGAGGCATAGAGCGTTAGCACCCCAATCAC
>JAYKIP010000187.1:0-4276 GCA_035286205.1 Merismopediaceae cyanobacterium | reverse complement strand
CGAATAGAAAATGGTTAGCATAAATCATCCTCTGATAAGCTGTATGAGGGGATGAGTTCGTCGTGACTAATTTTATTGGGGGGCGATTTTATCCAAGCCTTGACAAACAAGATAATCGCTAAATCCTCCTTAAAAAGGGGGACTGACCAACGCTAATTTGTGTATTTCCCCTCTTTCAAAGGGGAGCTAGGGGGATTTTATAACGGGTGTGTACGCGGTAGCTTAAAAAAGGTGACTGTTTGATATTTTTCAACTTCCCCCGATACAATAGGTGAAGAGAGAAAATTTTGCCGTGACCATGCCCGCCCTTTCCCCCCCTGACCGGTTTCATCCGATTCCTCCCCCTAGCCATCTTCGTCAATACCGGGCGATCGGGTTAGTCTATGGTCAATATTATCCCTCTGGAGAATCAGTGACTCGTGGCGTGTTATCTACCGCCGAGGGGGCGTTAGTGGAAGCTGTCCTCCTGGGGCGCATGTTAGCCCTGGTGAAAAATCATCTTAATTTAAGTCAGCCCCATCTCTGGGTGGTGTATCCGCGTATGCGTGACCCGGATGACCATCTCCATTTCCAATTGGCCGGGGTTTGGGAACCGGAAACCCTTCATCCTCACCTGTCCCCCTTGGCGTTACCCTATTTACCGAAAAATCAGTTTTCCATCCGGGGGGAAGTGGTTTTTGCGAATCAGGAACAGCAGTCTGTCATTCTGAAAATTCGTCAGTCGCCGCGAGCTACGCCCCAAAATCCCCAAGGTCTCGGTCGTCCCAAGTCTTTTAAGGTCAAGTTACAAGGTCTGTTGTCCGAACGTCCCCTGGGTCATTTTTGGGATCTACAGGTGCAACTGATCAAAGATCATCTGGTGATTCAGAGTGGCCAGGATCTGGGTTTTGTGATTACGAAGAAGTTGCGTCCCGCATCCCCCGAACGACGTAAGCCCCTATTGACGAAGGATGGGTCGGCTCATCGTCCCCCCCCCCGGCGATCGCCCCCCCTACCGGCTCCGGAAAGAATGACCAGCAATATGCCGCTCCCCAAACCGATTAAACGGGACAAGTCTCTTTAGAGAGTTTTGTTCAGGAGGGTTTGTGCAGAGCGTTAACGGGATCTTCCTGCATCGTCTTATACTGGGGATGAGTCCTAGCCTGTTTACCGGATTATTCTGCTCTTTATTATCAACACGCCCATCGCATGGTTTTTTGGAAGCGATTATTTAAACCTGATACCAGCCCTTCATTGGCTATTCCGGCAGATGGAGAATTAATTGAAGTTAGTAATGAGCAAAACCGCGCTCGCATTGTATTCAGTACAGAGCGGGAGATTGACCTCTATGAATTGGAAGAACTGTGTGATGCGGTGGGTTGGGCGCGGCGACCGATTCGTAAGGTCAAAAAGGCGATTGATTATAGTTTTTTAGTGGTGACGATGTGGGAATTGCGCGGGAACCGGCGGCGTTTAGTGGGATTTGCACGGGCAACATCGGATCATGCCTTTAATGCAACGGTGTGGGATGTGGTGGTACATCCGAGTTTACATAATCAAGGATTAGGCAAGGCATTAATGAAATATTTAATTCGTAAGTTACGCAATGAAGATATTAGTAATATCACCTTATTTGCCGATCCCCAGGTGGTGGATTTTTATCGGCGATTGGGATTTGTGCTGGATCCGGAAGGGATTAAGGGAATGTTTTGGTATCCTGACTGAGAGTCCAGGTTAGGGTATTTCATGCTAAACAAAAGGACAGGCCAAACGCCTATCCTTACAAAAATTCTTTGGGAATATTTTAGAAAAATAAACCAATGAAACCATTAATTTTGACAGTTTCGGGTTAAAACCTTCGCCTAAACATCGTCGCGAATTTCTTCGACAATGCCATCCCGTAGAACAATTTCCACGTTCAGCTTTTGCACCAGGTTATCCCCGACTTCTACGCGGAAAAAACTTTCCATTTGGGCCTGGGCGACTTCTTGATCGAGGTCTAATAATTGTACCTGTTGCATTTGTTGGAGCATTTGATTTTTCTGCTCTAACATTTCGCTTTTTTGTTGGTTAACTTGGATTTGGATGTTGTCAATTTGCTGAACGGTTTGAGGTGGGAAAGGCGTAATACTTTGCTTTTGGATTTCGGCGATCGCCCGTTGTCCTTGCATTTCTAACTGCTGTATTTGGCCATCGGTTTGACTAATCTGGGCTTGGAGTTGTTGCTGCATTTCCTCCTTCCACCGGGGAGTCACAATCACCTTGAGGGTTACTGGACGTTTGAGGAGCAGACTGGTTTTGGCATCATCCATAAACGTGATTTCTCAAAAATTTGACAATAAGATAACAGAATGGGGGTGTTAAGACCGCAAGCCTAGGACTTGGCAAACATCCCATCAATGATACCGCGATAGTGTTCCGTTACCACCGGGCGTTTAACTTTTAGGGTTTGGGTCATCATGCCATTGGTCTGGGAAAAGGGTTCCAAAATAAAACTAAACACTTTAATTTGATCATCAGCCCGGTAGCCAGGACGGTTTTTCACTTCGCGGCTTAATTCTTGACGATAGAGGTTGACAATGGTTTTGTGGTAAAGGTTACTGGCGGGTAACTCGGCGGGAGGGGTACTTTCCGAGGGTAAGATTAACCCCAGGGCTTGACTTTCTACCCATTTTTCTAACGCCTCAAGATTCGGCACGATTAAAGCACCTAGGGCTTTTTGATCCTGACCGACGAGCATAATCTGGTCAATGTAGGGACTCCGCAGACAGGCATCTTCGATCGGTTGGGGTTCAATATTTTCCCCATTACTCAGAACAATCGTATCTTTCGCCCGACCGGTTAAAATCAGGTCATTGGCCACCGTGACCCAACCGAGATCGCCGCTATCAAACCATCCGTCGGCATCAATGGCTTTGGCCGTAGCTTCGGGTTTGCGGTAATAACCTTGCATGACCTGGGGGCCACGAATGAGTACTAATCCCTGGGTTTCGGGGGGAACCGGTTGCCGGGTTTCCGGGTCAACGATCTGGATTTCGGTATGGGGAATGGGTTTGCCAGAAGAGTAGCGCAGATTATGGTCGAGAGTGCGGGCATTGGTCACGGGGGACGTTTCGGTTAAACCATAGCCGACCAGCACGGGAATATTCACAATTTCATAGAAGTCATCTAGGTGTTTAGCCAGGGAACCACCGCCACTAATCAGGGTTTTCAGGTTGCCCCCGGTGGCGGCTCTGACTTTTTGATACACCAGGCGATCGCCCAGTTGGTGAAGCGGCGTGAAGAGAAGGGTTTGCAGTTTAGCCCAAAAACGGGTACTGGAAGACCCATGGAGATGACCTAAACTCAGGTTTTCAGCGATGCGTTTGGCCAGAATATACCGTTGGGAATTAGTAAAGAAAAAGTTAATAATTTTTTGTTGCTGGGCGGATTGGTCTCGAAATTGTTTTTGAATCCCTTCGTAGAGCGATTCCCAGAGACGAGGCACCCCGACCATGTGTTGCGGTTTAAAGGTTTTCAAATCATTTTTAAAGGTGCGAATACTGGTGTAGATCATCGTACAGCCCTGGGATAATAAATAATATTCTGCACTACGTTCGTAGGAGTGCCAGGATGGTAAAATGCTTAAAATGCGATCGCCAGGTTCGGGTAACAGAATGGCTTTTAATTCCCGCACTTGATGGAGCAAATTACCCTGGGATAACATCGCGCCTTTGGGTTGTCCCGTTGTGCCGGAGGTATAAATTAAGGTAGCCAGGGTGTTTTCATCCTGGGGAACCAGTTGAAGCGTCTGATTTTCCCCTAGGGCTAATAACTGAGTAAAATTGTAACAGGGAAAAGAGAGACCATCCGGCGGTGTTTCATCGGATAAGAAAACAACAAATTCCACTGTTTTATCAGTTAATCCAGCTTGTAATTTCTGAAACGTTTCCCCATTTTCAATTAATAATCCCCGACTTTCACTGTCTTGATAGATATACAACAACTCTTCAACATCGGCTTGGGCCGACCGGACGACATTGGTTGCCCCGGCCATCATACTGCCCTGATCGGCTAAAAACCAACGGGGACTATTATCGGCAAAAATGGCGACCTTCTCTAAGGGTTTAATCCCCAATTGTTGCAGTCCGGTGGCGACCCGTTGCAGTTGTTGATAGAGTTCCCCATAGGTCAGACTCACGGCGGGCTTACTGTGAGGATCTTGTAAGGCGGTGATTTGGGAAAAGCGATCGCTGGTGATGCGCCATACCTCAGGGAGAGAATGAATCGTAGTATAGTCAACCAGAGAAACCATAGG
>JAYKIP010000186.1:0-3410 GCA_035286205.1 Merismopediaceae cyanobacterium | reverse complement strand
AGGAACTAAAGACCAATAAGCGCAGGTCAGGAATGGTTTGTCGTGCTAATTCGACCCCTTGAAAACTGAGTTCTACTCCTTTCCAGTAAGCGGGGGAATACATTACGCCAACGGTGGGCGGGGACTGTTTTGAGCGGGGGGGCGCATTAAATAATTGGGTATCTACGCTATTGGGAACTAGAGAGGTTTGATCATCGCCGTATTGTGTCGCCATCAGGTCTTTTAACCATTGGGCAATGACAATTTTATGGAAGGGGAGGGTATAGGTTTTTCGGGCGCGTTCCTGATTTTCGGGGGGATTATAATCAAAAACTTCGTGATGTTGCACAAAATAAACCTTGGCCCCTTTCTTCGGTGAAAAATGTTGGCTCCATTCCGCCGTTAACCAAAAGGTCGCAATTAAAATATCGCCATCAGGTAAATCTTTTTCTTGAATTGGCCCTTCACCGTCAATCGTTTTAATCACCACCTGGGGATTTTGAAAATAGGTCAAGTCCGGGACTTTGGTGGGGGGAATGGGTTGCCCTTTAAGAACAGCTTTGAATCGTTTTGACCAGGAAGGCGATCGCCGGCCCCGTGAGACAATAGTGACCTGATGACCGCGTTTTTGCAGATGATCGGCATAACCAGCGATCATGCGGACTCCACCATTCAGATTCAGATCGGCACAGAGAAAGGTAATCTTCATCGGAGCTTACAGGAAACACAGAGCATCGGGATTTCTCGGACAAAAGCGTTCGGCGATCGGATTGCGTTGTAGTCGGATTTGACTTAATTGGGGTAACTGATAGAGAGGAGCCACGTTACGAATTTGATTGGAACTAAGGGAAAGTTCCGTTAAATTTTTTAGGGAACTGAGGGGTTGTAAATTGACAATTTGATTATTATCTAAACTCAGTTTTTGTAAATTCGTTAAAGTCCCCAGGGGAGATAAATCCGCAATGCGATTATGGGTGGCAAATAATTCCGTTAAGTTGGTTAAGGAACTGAGGGGTTTAATATCTCGAATTTGATTACGATTAAGAAACAGAATACGGAGATTGGTTAAGGAACTTAAGGGTGTGAGGTCTTGAATTTGATTACTGGATAAAAATAATTGGGTTAATTGCCCTAGGTTGCCCAGGGGTTTCAGATTAGTAATTTGATTTTGACCCAGAATCAGGCGATCCAGATTTTTTAGGGAACTTAAGGGGGTTAAGTCTTTAATTTGGTTGCCGTATAGGTTGAGTTGTCTTAATTGTCCCAGGGAAGCCAGGGGACGTAGATCTTGTAAATTGCGATTGTTTAAATTTAGCCCAAAACTGCGGGCCAGTTTATCGTTGGCGGTTTGGCAGTTGGTCGTAGATTGGGTTTTTAAGATGGCTTCAACGGTGTCTTTGGCCCCACGCTTCAAGGTTTTTCTGGCCTGGCACCATTCTAAAAAGGTGGTGTATGGGGGGGATTGGGCCTGGCTCGGTTGGGCAGTCAACAAGAAGGGTAAGGCCGCGATCGCCGAAGTTCCGAGACCCAGAAACCGCCAAAACCAAGGGGGAGAAATAAACACTCGCAAAAATCCTAAAAACGGCAAAACAGGAAGCAAAATTTCTTAATCCAAGACTGGATCGCCCTGGGGATGGTTCCAAGGGAGCTAACCGGGTCTAACCCAACCCCACTAACACCGCACCTTGGTAAAACCCAAAACTCACTAACCAGGCTAACCCCAACGGAAACGCGACGGACAAGACCGTATAACCCAAAGATTTTGACTCACTCCAGATCGTACCAATAGTGGTTAAACAGGGAATATACAACAAACTAAACAGGCAAAAACTAAAGCCCTGGGCAAAGGTCATGGTCTTTTGCAATTCAGCCGTTACCCCCGCATCACTGAGACCATAAATCACTGTTAACGCCGCAATTTGTACTTCCTTAGCCACAAAGCCAATAATTAACGTCACAGTTAAAAAGGGATTAATGCCCAAAGGATTCATCAACGGTTGAAAAAGACGACCCAACTGCCCGGCGTAGGTGTCTAATCCCGTACTGCCCTGGGGAAAGCTGGTTAAAAACCACGTCAAACTGGTGCCGATCACCATAAACAAGGATAAACGGCTCACAAACTGTTGCATTTCCCCCCAGACGCGCCGGAGGATTTGGGTAATTGTGGGCAGACGATAGGGCGGTAATTCCAGTACAAAGGGTTCGCGGGTACGGAAAGTGTTAAACCGGCTCAATAACGCGGCGGTGCCAAAGGCGGCCACAAAACTCATCACATACAGCAAAAATAGGGCGATCGCCCCCTGGGAATGGGGTAACACGGCGGCCAGGATAAACACAAACACCTGTAAGCGAGCCGAACAGAGGGAAAAGGGAATCACCATCATCGTTAACAGACGCAGGGCCCGACTCCGCATCACACGGGTTCCCATAATCGCCGGCACATTACAGCCAAAGCCCATCATTTGCAGAACAAAACCCCGACCATCTAACCCCAAACGTCCCATTAACGCATCCATGAGATAGGCCGCCCGCGAGAGATAACCACTGCCTTCCAAGAGACCCATCACCACAAAAAAGAGTGCGACCAGGGGGACAAAGGAGAGTAAGGCCGCAAAACCCGCCCAAATGCCGTTGAGCAATAAATCCTGTAACAGCTTGGGTAACGGAGAAAATAACGGTTCCAAAACCTGGGTCTGTAACCAACCGGTCACGGCATCTACGGGATCGGCACTGGGGAGACCCACCGTCCAAATCAGCCAAAACACGGCAAACATCGAAGCAAAAAAGATCGGGATTCCCCCAATCGGATGCAACATTACCCCGTCTATGGCATTGGTGAGGGTACGAGAGGTAACGGACGGCATTTGCACAATTCCGGCGATCGCCGCGTCTTGTTCGGCTAAATCAACCGGGTGGGCCGATAATTGTTCCCCCAGATGAGGGAGGGGAGAGGCTTCCCCCATTTCTTTGACCAGACGGGTTAACACCGTGAAAACGCGATCGCATCCGGTTCCGTACTTGGCACTAATGGCATAGACCGGCAGTCCTAAACGCTCCCCTAAAGCCTGGGTATCAAACTGTACCCCGTAACGTTTGGCTTCATCGGCTAAATTTAAGACCGCCAGGATTGGCAAACCCAGGGATTTCACCTGTAATAACAAACGGATCTGACGATCAATCTGAGTCGCATTGATCACCACCACCACTAAATGCACCGCATACTGCTCTAAAAACCGTTGAACAACCCGCTCATCTTCCGAAAAACCATTCAGGTCATAGATGCCCGGCAAATCCACAAATTCCACCGCTTCCCCGTCCAGGGACACCACCGCCCGAAATAATTCCACCGTTAACCCCGGCCAGTTGGCGATCGCCGCATTTGATTTCGTTAAACGATTAAAAAACGTAGATTTCCCCGTATTCGGCTGTCC
>JAYKIP010000185.1:0-7523 GCA_035286205.1 Merismopediaceae cyanobacterium | reverse complement strand
TAGCCTTTGCTTTTTAACTATTTAGTTATATGAAGCTAATTCTAGCAAGGATAATTAGATTTTGCAAGCCTAATTTCGTACTTTTTGTGTATTCATGCCAATAAACCCCGTCTAACTCGAAACCCATTGTTTTTGAATATCTCAAGGCGATCCCGCTAAATCCCCCTTAAAAGGAGAACCTGTCCCTGAAACGCATCTCAAAAAACTACAGTTCCTAATGTGAACGTGGAGTATACATTAAGTACTGATTTCGGGAGCAAAAAGTTGGCGAAATAACACGGACGACTTTTTCGTTGCTTAATCATGCAGTAATCCCCCCCCTGCTTTGTCAAGACGTTACCTTCAAGCTCTGGTTAAAATCCTCTGGCTAAAAGAGCGGCGAATAAAGGAATGAGGGCTAATCCGACTAACTCACCTCGGATCAACCGCGAAAGTTTCTGGACTTGAGACAGTTCTAGGTCAGGAACCTGGCGATCGCGGAGGGTTTTAATCCAAGCAATAAAGGAAAAGGTGGGATATAAGGAAAAAAGACCCACCAGGCTAAAAATGGCAATTTTGGTATAAAAAATGTGATTACCGAGATAATAATCCGTCCCCTTACCAAAGTACATGACCCGCAAAATCCCTGTAATCAACACGATCGTCATGGAAATGCCGTACACACTATCCGCAATGACTAATCGCCAGGCTTCTTCCAGGGTCAGGTCTTTTTTGATCGTATAAGCTTCGATCGCTAAGGCTCCAAAAGCCACCATAAAGCCGAGGTAATGGAAATAAGCGGTAATCGCGCTCTGAATCATCATGGTGAAAAAGTCGGTATAACATGGACGAGTTGTTATTCACTATACCTCTTTCCACTACCATAAAACGATAAAATAGATTCGTGTTGTCGTCTTAGAACCGCCTCTGCTGAGTCTGAAGAGCATTTGTTCAACTCTCAAGTTTGCCGGTTAATCTCAGGTCTTATCTCCAGTCTCAACCTACTCGATCCTAAGTGATTGTTACAAAAGTCCAAGTAGATAGTTAGTTTTAAACAATCTTTATGTTTTTTAGGTTTCATTGCGAGATTAACCTTTCGTTAAACTTTACGCAAAACCCTAGTCCTATTGATTTAAAGTCAAGTTTTAGTGACTTAAATAGCCTTCTTTTACAGATTGTCACTTGATTAGCTGAAAAACAAGTGTTAATAACAATAAAGTAAATCGTTTCTATTCTTCAAAAAATCCAATCACTCTTTTCGTAGATTCATGGACATTTTCTTAGATAGCACAACTCTTTCACGCATTCAATTTGCCTTTACGGCCATTTTTCATATGCTTTGGCCGGTGTTAACCACTGGTATGGGCATTTATTTAGTGATTATTGAAGGATTATGGCTAAAAACCCGCAATATTGACTATTATCACCATGCTCGCTTTTGGGCAAAACTCTATGTTTTGAATTTTGGCATTGGAGTTGCCTCTGGTTTACCCATGGCTTTTCAATTTGGTTTAAATTGGGCCCCCTTTTCTGAATCCGTCGGGGATTTTTTGGGGACGGTACTGGGCTTTGAAGGCACGATGGCCTTTATGTTAGAAGCCAGCTTTTTAGGGATTATGTTATTTGGTTGGGAGCGCGTTCCTCCCCTCATTCACTGGTTAGCCACGATTCTGGTTGCCTTTGGGGCCAATCTTTCGACCTTTTGGATTTTATCGGCTAATTCCTGGTTACAAACTCCCGCAGGCGGCGTATTTACGGGCGGCAAATTCATTGTCCAAGACTATTTTCAGGCGATCGCCAATCCCTTTATGGTAAAAAGTTTCCTGCATATGTTTTTTGCAACTTTGGAAACCTCTTTATTTGTCATTGGCGGGATTAGTGCTTGGTATTTATTTAATCAGCGCGAAACGGCCTTTTTTGCTAAGTCTTTCAAAGTGGTTCTGAGCTTAATTATTTTGGTAGCTCCTTTACAATTATTTATTGGTCATCTCAGTGCTGAACAGGTCTATCATTACCAACCGACTAAATTAGCGGCGATGGAAGCCCAATGGGAAAGTGTTCCCGCTAACCAACCCGCCGATTGGAGTATTCTGGCGTTACCCAACGAAAAAACGGAAAGTAATGATTGGGAACTGAAAATTCCAGGACTTTTAAGCTACCTATTAGAGTTAAAACCCAGCCTCAATGAACCCATTAAAGGACTTAAGGAATGGCCCGTTGCTGACCGTCCCCATTTAGTCGGTTTAATTTATTATGCGTTCCGGATTATGGTGGCGATCGGCTTGTTTTTTGTCGCTTTAATGGGCATTACGCTTCTGCAATGGCTCCGGGGCAAATTAACCGATGGGGCGATCGCCGAACAAAAATGGCTATGGTTAGCCTGGATGGGAGCCGCTCCGTTAGGGTATATCGCCGTCGAAACGGGTTGGATTGTGCGATGTGTGGGACGACAACCCTGGATTGTTTATGGAGAATTAAGGACGGCTGATTCGGCCTCCCATTTACCCCCCGGCGAAATTTTATTTTCCCTCTTAGGATTAATGGCGTTATACAGTGTACTATTTGTTTCGACCCTTTACTTTGGCAGTCGCATTATTCGTAAAGGCCCCAATCGAGACTTATTACCGCCGCAATTCTCGATGCAATCCCCTGTCAAAATTGAACCAGCCCTCCACAGCGAGGATAGTCGTCCTAGCGAAGCCCAATCTTAAATTTTTCCCAGAGACTTTTTTTAGAGACTGAATTTATGGAACCCTTACAGCCCCTCCAGCAATTTCTCCCCCAGGTTTGGTTTTTTATCCTGGGTTTATTTCTCTTTCTTTATGTTTTACTCGATGGTTTTGATCTCGGTGTGGGCATTTTATCGCTCACGGCTTCCAGTGAAAAACGACGCAGTATTTTAATGACCAGTTTGGGCAATGTTTGGGATGCCAATGAAACCTGGTTAGTGTTAATGGGAGGCTCTTTATTCGGGGCTTTTCCTTTAGCCTATGCCACCATTTTAAATGCCCTTTATTTACCCGCCGTGATTATGGTTGTGGGCCTAATTTTACGCGCTGTTTCCTTTGAATTTCGAGAAAATGCCAACCGTAAATTAATTTGGAATATCAATTTTGGAGTCGGTAGTTTTTTAGCGGCCCTCGGTCAAGGGTTTGCCCTGGGCAGTGTATTTGAAGGCATTACCGTAGATGGTTCGGGTCATTTTGCGGGGGGAATGTGGGACTGGCTCACTGTGCGATCGGTGATTGTGGCCCTAACCCTGATTCAAGGGTATGTTTTAATTGGCTCTACCTATCTCATTTTAAAAACAACGGGAGAACTACAGGAAACCCACTATAAAACAGCCACGATCGCCGCCTGGACAACCTTAATGGGAGCCATTTTTATCACCGTTACCACCCCCATTTTGTCGGAACAAGCCCGTTCTCAATTGTTTACGGCTCCCTTAATTTACATTTTCGGACTAATTCCCCTGCTAGGGCTGTTATTCAGTGCTTTACTCCTCAGAAGTCTCAACCGCCGCGAAGAAAATACGCCCTTAATTTGGACATTTGCGCTCTTTACCGTTTCTTTTATTGGGCTAGGATTTGTCATTTTTCCGAACATTATTCCGCCCAGTATTACGATCTATCAAGCGGCCGCCGCTCCGAGTTCCCTGGTGTTTATGCTGACCTTTATTGGTTTTTTAATCCCGATCCTCTTGTTTTATAATATTTATAATTACTTGGTTTTTCGGGGTAAGATTACCAATTAAACCTCGTTTAACTTGAAACACATAGTTTTTATCGCTTTCAAGGCGATCTCCCTAAATCCCCCTTAAAAAGGGGGACTTGTCCCGGAAACGTATTTCAAAAAACTACAGTTCCCAAAATAGACGTGGTTTAAAAAGCCAGTCTTTTACCCATTGTCTTCCCATTTTCTCGGATAGCGCATCTCTCGCCAAATGTGGGCCGCGGCCACGGCTCCATCGCCCACCGCAACAGCTACCTGATTTAAGCCCACTTTCAAATCCCCGATCGCAAAAATCCGAGGATGGGAAGTCCGCCCGGTGCGATCGGTCACAAAATAACCCCCTTTCCGCTCTAGCTTTAAACCGTCGAGGTATTGATGGTGATAACGCGCTCCCATGGAAATTAACCCCGTTTCAATGGCAACAATGGTTCCATCCCTCAGTTCCACTCCCGACACTTGATGATCCTGTCCCAAAAATTGCTTAATCGGCGTTTCCACTAAGCGATAGCCATGGTCTTGGAGGCGTTGACGCAGTTCGGCACTAATCTCAAAAGCTCCATGGGTAAAGATCGTGATATAGGGCGTAAACCAACTGAGATTAAACACCATTTCTTCAATACTGGCCTCACTGCCTGCAAAGAACCCACAGCGTTTATCGGTCATTTCATAGCCATCACAGACCATACACACATAGATGCTATGTCCTGCATAGTCATAAACATTGTCCATTTCCTCCAATGCAGGCAGATGATCAATAATGCCACTGGCCACAATCAAATATTTAGCCCGCAGAACAGGATAAACACTCTTTTGACGACCGACCTTAACCCGCACCGCAAAATGCTCGCCTTCATCCTGCACATCCTCCACATAGCCATTGAGAAAATCTCCCTCAAAGGAAAGGTAATGTTTTTTTCCTTTTTGGAGCAATTCTTTGCCTGGGGTTCCAGGAGACAGACCGAGATAATTATTTAATTCCCGTATCCAGAAAGAGCGAGCTTTTCCCTTATCTACAATCACACTGGACAGTCGAAACCGTTGCAGATAAACACCGGCCGATAAGCCTCCCGCCCCACCGCCAACGATCAAGGTGTCGTAAACTTTGCCAGAAGCGTTTTCTAAGTCTTGTTTGGAAAGTTGCATAATAATTTATCTTCCTGTTTCAATAGCGGCGATCGCCCTTCGAGAATGCCCCTTTGATAATGGCCGTCAAAAAGCCCCAGAATTAAACCTGGGGAATATGGTTGATCAAAATCTACTAAACCCACCAGGGCTTTTCGCCAGTACGGGGATCGGTTGCCGTCCAGGGAGAAAGAACAATACTATTATCTACCACCGCCACGTTGACAATTTTCAGGGGAAGAGGCGCAGGGCCACGAACCACCGTCCCATCCGGCGCATAGCGAGACCCATGACAGGGGCATTGAAACTCTTGCTCGTTGCCATTCCAGGGAAAGGTGCAACCCAGATGTGTGCAGACATCCACAATACCGATCGCATCTAAGGTGCCATCTTCTTTAACCGTGAGATAGGTGGGATCACCCGCTAAACCCGCTACGACTGCGCGAGTGCCTGGGGGTTCCGCTAACAGTTGGGTTGCCGGAATCGGATTGCCCAAAATATCCTTGGCAAAAATAGCTCCGCCCGCCCCCGCCTCTTCAACGGGAGGAATGAAGAAATTGCCAAAGGGATAGAGAGCAGAACCGGCTGTTACCGCGACGGTTGCCCCCGTAATAAAATTAAGCAGTTGCCGCCGAGATAAAGACGGGCTTTCTAGGGGAAGACTCTGATCCATGGTGAAATTCCTGGAGATAAGAACGAAAAAATAAAAAAGAATGGAAGTCAAGCAAACTTAGCTAACCGGCTTCGTTGAAATTCCCAGGAGGCGATACAGACCACAAAAGCCTACCAAGGCCGTGAAAACCATTAGCCCACCGACTCCCACAAAAGCCCAACCGATGGGGGTACTGCTATAGAGAAAGAGTCCCAGATAAAAGAAGGCCCCTGCTAACAGTAAGCGAATAAAGCGATCAAATAAACCAATATTGGACGACATAGCTAAACTTCTCTAGAATGAGACGACACACAAACGACTTTGAGATGACCAGATCCGCAGATTTTTCAAGATGGCGTTTCTGTAACCTCTCTTAATATAACTCAATAATTATAAAATGACAAGGTGGGGCTTGGGGGTGAGGCGATGTTTAGTAGGGCGTTAGGCGATCGCCATTCATGGGAGTCGTGATTTTCAGGCAATCGCCTTTTCTAGCACGTCCCAATACCCAAATTTCTATGCTCTAATTCTGGATTTTAATCATTATCTTGATCCTCGCCAGATTCGTCTAATAGCCCTAATCTCAATAACTTTTTGGCAAGAGCATACACGTCCTGTTTACTGCCATCCTTCCGAATTCCCAAAGCAACAATCATCACAGTGACTTGGGCTTGCTCGATCGCGTAAATGATGCGATATCTTTGTCCAACTGCACGCACACTGTAATAACCATCTAGTTCACCGAGTAATGGTTTTCCCTGTATTTCGGGCGATTCTCGGAGCTTGTCAATGCGATCACTGATTTTTTGACGGATACGGCGATCACTGATTTCTTTTAAGAGCTTGAAAGCCGTAGGTTGAATGACAATGCGATACATTACAGGTCTAATTCTCGTTTAGCTGATTCCCAATCTCTTCCTTGTGCTGATTTAGCCTCGGTAATACCTTGACGCAGGTTAGCCATTAGGTTCGCATCACCCAGTATTTCTAGGGTTTCGAGAATTGCTTCGTAATGTTGCCAGGTCATCACGGCCATGACGGGCTTGCCTCTACGGGTAATGGCAATTGTACCGCCTTGTTGGGTAAGCTTTTCAGGCAACGAGGTTAACTCGTGTCTTGCTTCGGTAATCGGAATATTGGACAGCATCATTTTAGACTCTATCTGTACATCTAAGTTTACATCTAAATATTTAAAAGCGATCGCCACTTTCCCCTTCACCTCACCAAAAGCGATCGCCGCTTTCAAAATAATCGCCTCTCAATTTAAAAAGCGATCGCATCTAGCCCACGTTTTTCGACAATGTGTAGTAATTTTAGAGCCGTACCGCTTGGACGCTTTTCTCCTATTTCCCATTTTTGGACGGTTGAGACGCTGGTGTTTAACAATGCGGCAAATACAGCTTGGCTAACTTGGGCAGTTTCGCGGATAGCTTTAATTTTTTGTGGTTCGAGTTTTTCGATTTTGGGTAAACACAATAGGTCAAACTCACGCATGGTGACTTGATCCATGACTCCTGCTTCGTACAATCCAAGCGCGGTTTCGTGAACTGCTTCAAGAATTCGTGATGTTTTCATTGCAATTTACCTCGATTAATTCAATGTTTTGTTGCGCTTTAAGTAAAGCCTCTAATGAAAGTGATAAATAATAACTGGCCAATTTTTTCAAGGCATCTTTTTCTTTTTTGTTGATGTTATCTCGTTCATTTTTAGCAAATCCCAATATAAAAATCCAGCGATCGCCTCTATTTGTAGCAACCAATGTACGAAAGCCTCCGCTTTTGCCTTTTCCAGTTCGTGCGACTCGTTTTTTGTATAAGCCACCACCTAGATCAGCATCAATGAGACCTGCACTCATTTCCCCAATGGCTTGACAAAGACTTTGATCCGTAAGCCCTTGCTCGTTTGCCCACCGGTCAAACACTTTGGTTTTGTAGATCACTGTTCCTCACTAGATTGATTCTATATCACTTAGTGCTATAGGTAAAGCCTGTTTACAATTCTGGTAATATCCTAGGGCTGTTAAGTGTCTTTCTGGAAA
>JAYKIP010000184.1:0-3160 GCA_035286205.1 Merismopediaceae cyanobacterium | reverse complement strand
CTGCTGTAGCTCTCGGTATTCTTGAAAAAGGGTTAACTTGGGAGGACTTGCTTCAAATTCGCTTGCTTTGTTGAACCTCTTGTATCGCAAGGTTTCCAGCCTCCAACTAGACGATACCAGTGCCCCCTGGCTCATAATGCCGAAAAATTAGGGATAGCTTTAGAAGATTTAACGGCGATCGCCCTCAGTCATGGCCACTATGATCACACCGGCGGATTACCCCTTGTCCTAGAAAAATGCCCTAACACAGACCTCTTTTTGCATCCCGCCGCCCTACAACCCAAATACAGTCTTAACAACGCCATTGGTTCCCCCTTAGAAGCTCAAAATCGTCTCGGCAATCACCGTCTGGTGTGGACAGAAGAACCGACGGAAATCATGCCAGGGGTCTATCTCACGGGAACCATTCCCCGTCATCAGCCCCTAGAAGATACTGGCGAAATCTTTTGGCGCGATCCTGCCCATCAAATGATTGACGATCTTCCCGATGACCAAGCCCTATTTATGAATTGTCCCGAAGGTTGGGTCGTCGTCTTAGGTTGCGCCCATTCTGGAGTCATTAACACCCTCGATTACATTGCCCAACTAACCGGAACTCAGCAGTTTTATTTAGTTCTGGGCGGAATGCACTTACTCTATGCTTCGACCGACCGTTTACAGGCGACTGTCACAGCTTTAAAAAACTATAACGTGCAGAAAATTGGGGCTAATCATTGTACCGGCATGAAAGCGTTAAGCTTACTCTGGCAAAGCCTCGGAGAACGCTGTTTTGACTGTCGAGTGGGAACCCATTTAGCTTTTGGAAAAAGTGAATGATGAAACTTCCTCGGCCAAAATCCTTAATCCTAATTTTATGCCTAGTCTGGCTGAGTCTAAGCCTTTGGCTATGTCCGGCCTACGCCGATAATCAACCTGTTGATATTTATTTTTATCACAGTAAAACCTGTCCCCATTGTCTCAAACAGAAACCCTTAATGGAGGCGATCGCCCAGGAAAATTCTCATATTAAACTCCACGCCTACGAAGTTCATGAAAATCCTCAAGATTGGCAAAAATTTATTCAACGCTATCAACTGCCCAATGGAGCCGTCCCCCGTACCTTAATTGGCGATAAAGTCTTTGTTGGCTATACCGAAGAACCCGGCGAATTAGAATATATTCCCACCCATAAAAGTTATCTAGGCTATCAAAATCAGATTATTAAAGCCATTGAAGAGCTTGCAGGAGAACCCCTAATTATTGCGGGAAAACCCGTTAATCCTCAACCCTCTCCCCCCTGGCCAATTTTTTTGATTGTGGTGATTTATGGGATAACCTATTTCCCTTTTAAATCCAAAAATTCTACCTTTAAACAATATTGGTGGGCCGGTTTTGGCTCCCTGATGATCCTTTCTCTGTTTAGTTTTCTTCTGCTTACCCCTGATACCCTGATCAAGCAATTTGCCGAATCCTTACCCTTTCCGCTCTTTGTTGTCACCATTGCCATCGCTGATGGTTTTAATCCCTGTGCTTTCACGGTCTTAATTATTTTACTGTCCCTGTTGACCTATAGCAAAAGTCGTAAAGACATGGCCCTCATTGGTTCCACTTTTATTGCCACCTCTGGAATCATGTACTTTATCTTTATCCTACTGATGATTGCGATCGGTTCTCTCTTTTTAGAACGTTGGGGAACCTTATTTTTAACCCTTTTAGGGGGGATTATTACCATCGCAGGCATCATTAATCTCAAGGATTATTTCTGGTTTAAACAGGGTTTTTCCCTATCTCTTTCCCAGGATCAACAACGGGTGATCAGTCAAAGGGCGGGACAAATTTCCAGACATCTCAGGGAAGCCGGAAGCGATCGAAGATTATTTTGGGCGGCCTTGGGGGGGACTGTTCTCTTAGCGATTTTTGTTAATTTGGTAGAACTGGGATGTACCGCTATTTTACCCGTTGTTTATCTGACCGCCCTGGTGCAGTATTGTCAATCCAATTTTTGGCTTTGTTCAGCCTTTTGGACAGGGATTTATGCTGTCGTTTATATTCTGCCCCTTTTGGCCATTTTAGGAAATTTTATCTACTTTTTTAAATCCTCGCGCCTAACGGAGAAACAGGGAAGAATGCTCAAATTAGTCAGTGGGCTATTTATGGTGTTTTTCGGGGTGATTATGATTATCCGCCCAGAGCTTTTACAGTTCGGCTAGGAAAAAGCAAGATGCGAAGTCTCTATCATCTGCCGTTGTCCAACCCCAAAGCGAGGTCTCTCCTCCAAAAACACCGATCCAAGCTAGAAATTTAGAATTTGTCACAAAATCCATAGCCCTTACAGAAAAAGATTTTTAGATTTTGACACAAATTCAAAAAAGTCGTGTATAGTAGAAGGGTAAGCAATCATTTTAGCGAGGACAAAGTTATGAAAGGTCGTGGTGGAATGCGCCAGGGCGCAGGTCGTAAAGGAATGTGGCAAAACGGAGAAACCCAAACGATTCGGGTTCCTGTGGTCTTAAAAGAAGACTTAGTGACCCTAGGGCAACAATTAGATCAAGGTCAAGGTGTCATTGCGGGTAAATCCCTGAAGCAACTTGAAACCGTTTTAGCCCATTGGCAAGAACAAAGTCATCTACATCCCGAAGAAAGCTGGGAACCTGTGCGTCAACTGTTAGGCGAAATTGAGGCGATTTTAGCCCAAGGCTCCTGTGGGGGTCGGGGACGACAAGGTTTGGGACGACATCAACATCAACACAAACACCAACATCGCTGTCGCTTTGGGGGAGTTGCCGCCGATAGTCCAGAAGCTGTGTCTGAAGGGGAAGCAACGGCTGAATTAGCAGTAAATTAGGTTTTAAAAAATTCTCCTGTCTTGGACTATTTTCATTGCCAGGGGAATCGGAATCGTATCAGGCGATCGCTTTTTAAATTGAGAGGCGATCGCTATTCCTGTTAGTCTTAATTTTTAGGTGAGCGGAATATTTTGTGTGTTGAGGGGGCGATCGCTTGGTAGTGTCCTGAATTTTGGATAAGACACTTCACAATGAATAGGCTGACTGCTTTCCAGAAAGACACTTAACAGCCCTAGGATATTACCAGAATTGTAAACAGGCTTTACCTATAGCACTAAGTGATATAGAATCAATCTAGTGAGGAACAGTGATCTACAAAACCAAAGTGTTTGACC
>JAYKIP010000183.1:0-4187 GCA_035286205.1 Merismopediaceae cyanobacterium | reverse complement strand
GGTGTTAGGATTCCCACCTTGTGCCATTTAGACGGAGTTTCCGATACCGCCGCCTGTCGCCTGTGCCTCGTCGAAATTGAAGGCATGAACAAACTCTTACCCGCCTGTGTGACGACCGTAACGGAAGAAATGGTTATCCATACCGATACACCCCAACTGCGGGATTTTCGCCGTATGACCGTAGAATTAATCTTTGCGGAAGGCAATCATGTTTGTGCGATTTGCGTAGCCAATGGTAACTGCGAATTACAAAACATGGCGATCGAAGTGGGCATGGATCACAGTCGTTTTTCCTATCGTTTTCCCAAACGCGAAGTAGATTTATCCCATCCCCTATTCGGCATTGACCATAATCGCTGTATTCTCTGTACACGTTGCGTGCGAGTCTGTGATGAATTGGAAGGGGCGCACGTTTGGGATGTCGCTTACCGAGGAGCCGACTGTAAAATTGTGTCAGGACTCAACCAACCCTGGGGCACCGTTGAAGCCTGTACCTCCTGCGGCAAATGTGTAGATGCTTGTCCAACGGGATCAATTTTCCATAAAGGAATGACCACCGCCGAGGAACACAAAGATAGTGAAAAATTGGAGTTTTTAGCCGCGGCCCGTGAGCGTCATCAATGGACTCGGTAACAGGATGAGCCGATGACCCCCGCCTCTGAACGATGGCAACATCTCAATCCGTATGAAAAACGACACCTTAAATTAGCCATGCAAGCCTATGATCAAATTATGCTTGAAACTCAAGATGTTCCCACCATTGCCAAACATTATCAACTCAGCTTGGAGGATGTGAAACGAGCTAAAAATTATGCCTTTGGCCAAGGGGTATCTCAATATCAATTTTCTCCTGAGATTCTCATGGCTGAGGCTTGGTATCGTATGAAACTTAACCAGAGTAATCAATTAGATGAGGTACTGCTAAGACACGAGATTTATGAATCTGATTTAGTTTTAAATCAAGACATACCGCAATCAGAAGCTCATAAATTGGCTCAAGCAAAATATCCTTGGTATGATCTTTTAATACAATCAAAAAAGGAATAATTGATATGGATTTGGAGAAAAAATTTTTAGAAGCATTAGAATTGTGTAATTCGTTGCTTGATGTCAATGGAGAGCCATCGTCTATTCCTTGTCAAGCTATCGGATTATTATGCAGTATTGCCAAGGAAAAATACTTAGCATTTAGATTTTATCAACAAATCCAATATTCGTCTAATGTTAAACAGGCTTTAGTCGCCATTGATCAATATGCTCGAAGTTGTGATAATTGGCGTATTTATAACGAAGATTGTTCTCTAGGCTTTGGTGTTAGAGATCACTGTACGATTCTCAGCTTTTTATTAAACTTACCTTCATCTAATTATGCAAATTACACAGGTAACTTTGATTCGGCTGAAATCATCTGTGACTTATTACGGGAATGGAGGGGTTTTGATTTTCGTTTACTATTAATATCTGCTCCAGAATTAATTCCTCATTAATGTTTATTTTTGTTTATTTTCATTTATTCTCAACAAACAAAATCATGAGTAAAATTCGATTTGCAACGGTTTGGCTGGCGGGCTGTTCTGGCTGTCATATGTCGTTTCTGGACATGGATGAATGGCTAATTGATCTCGCTCAAAAGGTAGATGTCGTCTTTAGTCCCGTGGGGTCTGACCTCAAAGACTATCCCGATAATGTGGATGTTTGTCTGGTGGAAGGGGCGATCGCCAACGAAGAAAATTTGGAATTAGCCCTAGAATTACGTAAGAAAACCAAGGTGGTTATTTCCTTTGGGGATTGTGCTGTTACGGCGAATGTTCCTGCGATGCGGAATATGCTGAAAGGAAGCGATCCCGTCCTCCGTCGTGCCTATCTAGAATTAGGAGATGTGACCCCCCAATTACCCGATGAACCCGGTATTGTGCCGCCCCTATTGGAAAAAGTCGTGCCTTTACATGAAGTAATTCCCGTAGATATTTTTATGCCGGGTTGTCCCCCGGATGCCCATCGCATTCGCGCCACCTTAGAGCCGTTGGTCAATGGAGAACATCCCCTTATGGAAGGTCGAGCCATGATCAAATTTGGTTAAATCAATAGGGGAAACCACGATGAAAGTCGCTGATATTATGACCAAAACGGTAATTACCATACGAGGTCATAAAACCATCTTAGAAGCCGTCAATCTCATGAAGGAGTATGAACTTTATGCTCTGATTGTAGAACGTCGTCATCCCGAAGATGCCTATGGCATTATTACCGAGACGGATATTATCAAAAAAGTCACAGCCTATGGCAAAGACCCTAAAAAAATACGGGTTTATGAGGTGATGAAAAAGCCTTGTATTGTGGTGAATCCCAATTTAAGTATCGAGTATGTCGCTCGTTTATTTGCGGATATGAATATTCGCTGTGCCCCGGTTATCCGAGATGAATTAATTGGCATTGTTTCGGCCACGGATATTCTTATCAAAAGTGATTTTCTGGAAACGCCAAAGGAAATCTTTTTTGAACAGGAAATTGAAAGGGCTGTCACGGAAGCTCGTCGTGTTTGCCATGAAAAAGGCCATAATTCTGCGGAATGTAAAATTGCCTGGGACATGGTGGAAGAATTACAAGCCGAAGCCGCTCACCAACGCGCCCAACGTTTAGAAAAGACAGCTTTAGAGGAATATTTGGAAGAATACCCTGAAGCCTCCGATGCCCTAGACTTAGATAATTGGTGTAGCGGTTAAAATTTTATCGTTATTATTTTTCTGAATAATTTTGGAGTTAATTCTATGTCTCGTACTGTCGTTATTGATCCCGTTACTCGTATTGAGGGCCACGCCAAAATCTCCATCTTTTTAGATGACCAGGGAGAAGTCAATGATGCCCGTTTTCATGTGGTGGAATATCGGGGATTTGAAAAATTCTGTGAAGGCCGTCCCATGTGGGAAATGGCGGGAATTACGGCGCGAATTTGTGGGATTTGTCCCGTTAGTCATTTACTCTGTGCGGCGAAAACGGGAGATAAAATTTTAGCGGTTAAAGTTCCACCTGCCGGGGAAAAATTACGACGTTTAATGAATTTAGGGCAAATTACTCAATCCCACGCGCTGAGTTTTTTCCATTTAAGCAGTCCTGATTTTTTACTGGGTTGGGATAGTGATCCGGCCCAACGAAATGTGTTTGGTTTGATTGCGGCTGACCCGGATTTAGCCCGTGCGGGGATTCGTTTACGGCAGTTTGGTCAGACCATTATTGAATTGTTAGGAGCGAAAAAAATTCATGCGGCTTGGTCTGTTCCCGGCGGGGTGCGATCGCCGCTTTCCGAAGAAGGTCGTCAATGGATCTGCGATCGCCTACCGGAATCAAAAGCCACCCTTTATACTGCCTTAAACCTATTTAAAAATTTATTGGATAAATTCCAAACAGAGGTTGCTGAGTTTGGTAAATTTCCTTCCTTGTATATGGGATTAGTGGGGGAAAATCAAGAATGGGAACATTACGGTGGTCATCTGCGTTTTACCGATAGCGAAGGAAATATTGTCGCTGATCATTTAAGCGAAGATAACTATCAGGATTTTATTGGCGAATCCGTCGAAAAATGGTCATATTTAAAATTTCCCTACTATAAACCCTACGGTTATCCCCAGGGCATTTATCGGGTTGGCCCCCTCGCTCGTCTCAATGTTTGTCATCATATTGGTACCCCGGAAGCAGACCGGGAATTAGTGGAATATCGGCAACGGGGTGGCGGTGTTCCCACCTCTTCTTTCTTCTATCATTATGCTCGTTTAGTGGAAATTTTAGCGGCTTTGGAAGCGATTGAAATTTTGATGGATGATCCTGATATTCTCTCGAAAAATTGTCGGGCTAAAGCCGGGATTAACTGTTTAGAAGCTGTGGGAGTTAGTGAAGCTCCGCGTGGGACTTTATTTCACCATTACAAAGTAGATGAAAATGGCTTAATCCAAAAAGTTAATCTAATTATTGCGACCGGTAATAATAACCTTGCTATGAATAAAACAGTGGCCCAAATTGCTAAACATTATATTCACAATAATGATGTGAGTGAAGGCTTTTTAAATCGGGTAGAGGCCGGGATTCGTTGTTATGATCCTTGTTTAAGTTGTTCTACCCATGCGGCGGGTCAAATGCCGTTATTAATTGACATTGTGGATAGTCAAGGGGAGGTGATTAATTCTTTGCGACGG
>JAYKIP010000182.1:0-4992 GCA_035286205.1 Merismopediaceae cyanobacterium | reverse complement strand
ATCAATATCTGAGAGTCTTAATGGATTCCGTTACCATGAGCATTGGCTACGGAACCTCTTGATTGCGTCTTCTCTTAACGGTCGTCGTCCCCTCCTTTCTCATGGACACAAATTTCTGCGGAACTAGAAATGCACAATATATTCACCCAGATTATTAAACTCTCCCTGAGTAATTTGTGATTGAACCTGGTTTGCTAATTCGTCCGGAAGATCAACTGTAATTTGCGTCATAATCTTAAACTCAAAATACCTTGCCCTATTTTAACCATAAAAAGTTGGTTTCGTTGTGGGATGGAGAAGCCGTCATTTTGTTAGATTGGGCAAAAGCGATCGCCCCACTGACCCCAATCACCGGGGTTCCCAGACCAATTCCGCCAAAACTTCCCACCAGATTCATATCATCCACCTTTAAGTCTGACGGAGTAAATAACGACGCAGTTGATCTAGAGCCATACCAGCACTGAGATAACGTACCGCTTCCCGTCCCCGCATCGCCCCAAACCGATGTTCTTGATGGGTGACATTGCCCTGGGGAGCCGCAATCCCTAGATAGACTAACCCAATAGGTTTATCCTCCGTTGCTCCCCCCGGCCCGGCAATCCCGGTTAAACTTAACCCCCAATCCGTTCCTAAATGATGCTTGACTCCTAAAGCCATTTGTTCGGCCACCATCCCACTGACTGCCCCTAGCTCGGTTAATTGCGCTGGATCAACCTTTAAAATCTGAATTTTGACCCGATTATCGTAGGCAATGATCCCGCCCCAAAAATAGTCGGAACTTCCGGGGACTTCGGTAAACATCGCGCCTAATCCTCCCCCAGTACAGGATTCGGCCACACCAACGGTCTGTCCTTGTTGACGGAGTAATTGGCCGACCACTGTGCTGAGGGTGTCGTCATCCTTGCCGTAGTAATCTAAACCGGCGATCGCCTTAATTTGCTCGGCAACGGGTTCAATAATGGCTAATGCTTCGGCTTCTGATGCGGCTTGGGTGGCCAGGCGTAACCGGACTTCACCGATGGCGGCGTAGGGCGCGACTGTGGGGTTGGTTAGATCAAAAAAGGGCTTAACTTTTTCCGCAAGGGTAGATTCTCCAATCCCCCGAAACCGTAACACTTGACTATAAAGGGGGTTTTTTCCCCAACCCTGGGATTGTAAGTAGGGAACTGCCGTTTCCTGCCACATCCGTTTCATTTCGGAGGGAACCCCCGGAAAGGTCAAAATTGTCAGGTTCTCCTGGGGTTGCCAAATCATGCCTGGGGCGGTGCCGGTGGGATTCGGTAAAATATCGGCTCCCTGGGGCATGAGGGCCTGTTTCTGGTTATTGGCGGCCATGGTGCGGCCGAGTTGCTGAAATTTGGCGGTGATGTCTGCTACGACTTCCGGGTGTTCGATCAAGGGCGTTTGGAAAAAGTCGGCGATCGCCTCGGTGGTTAAATCATCGGGCGTGGGCCCCAGACCCCCTGTAAAAATCAGAATTTGGGAACGTTGCAGGGCCGTGGCAATAACTTGATGTAACCGTTGCGGGTTATCGCCAACCACCGTTTCGTAGTAATGGGGAATCCCCAGGCGGGCTAATTCCTGAGCCAAAAATTGAGCATTGCTATTTAAAATTTCACCTAACAATAACTCCGTACCGACACAAATAATTTCCGCGCTCATAGTTCTGCTCAAAAGGATAAATTCATTGTAAGGCTTTCCGTTGAGGGGTGTTCACGAGGGGGAGGTTACCTAAGAGTTAAACCCTTGGCTCCTAGTCACGGTAAACCCCAATAACGCACTCGTTCCCTTAACCATCCATTAGTACGCCAACGCCGCACCGCCTCATTCACCTTTTGCCGGAGTTCCTGATAGGCTAATCCCCTGGGCATGGCGATCGCCAGGGTTGTTCCCGATAGAAAAAAGGGTAAATGATGGTAACGGGAATCTTCCTGGGCTAACCCAGTTAATAAACTATTGTCCGCCGCAAAGGCTTGAATTTTGCCCTGTTGTAATAATGCTAAACCTTCTTGGTAAGAATTTACCCCCACTAATTGCGCCTGGGGTAATTGGGAAAGAATCACGGCGATTGTATCGGAAGGATTGATCACTCCAATGGCTTGGTTTTGAAAATCTGCCAACTGTTTTAAGTTCGGTTGTAAGGTGATTAAACCCGTACCGTCCAGGTAATAATAATCGCTGAAATCTACTAACCGCGATCGCCCTGGCGTAATGGTCAGCCTTGCAATGACCAGATCCACTTGATCCGCTAAAAGGACATTTAAACGGTCTTGATTTTTCACCGGTTCTAGCTGGACTTTTGCTTCACTTCCCAATAATTCGAGGGCTAACTGTTTGGCGAGATCAATTTCTAAGCCCTGTAAACGACCTTGACTATCTCGAAAACCCAGGGGACGGGTATTGTCTTTGACTCCAATTTTAAGGAAATCCCGTTTTTGAATGGTTGACCATTCAGCCGCTTGAATAGGAGCAAAAGTTATCCCCTCAGCTAATAGCAGAATCAGGAAAAGAACGTTTAAACACGGAAGGGGTTTGACCACTAAGTAAAACGGCATCATTAAAAATCTCATCATGATTACAGAGGAGATAGTCTTGCCAGAGCTTTTTCGGCTATATCGCCATAGCGCATTTCGCCAAACAGAATTTTAAAAAGACAGGCCCTACCCTTCGTATTTTTAATGGCAATTTGATAACTTAACTGGGGAAAACGATACAGAAAATAAGCCAACCGTTTGGCCCACTGCATTTCACTGCCCAACTCATTGGTCAGGGTTGCTGTATAGTTCTCTAAAGCAGAGAGTTGTCCCCCTAAACTCGCATCAATCGCTTCAGCCGCTTTCATCCCAGAAAAAATAGAAGGACGAATCCCTTCCGCCGTCAGGGGATCAATAATAGCGGCCGCTTCCCCGGCCAATAAAGCTTGTTCCGTATGCAGGCATTGGGAACCATTCCAGAGCAGAAGCGGATGACCGTGCGATCGCGTGGTGGGAAGATCCACCCCAAAATGAGCCGCGTAGTTTTGTAAAGCCGGTAATAAATCTTTGCCCTGACGTTTGCGGGGATAGAAAATACCGGCCCCGATGGAGTAACCGTCTGCCTTGGGGAAATTCCAGACATAGCCCTGACTGAGTAAGCCAAATTCTAGGTAGGCTTTATCCGGTTGCGCTACCGGTAGCCGGGGTTCCACTTCCAAGGCTCCGCCAGTGACCGCGACACGAGCCGGAAATTTGAGCCATTGGGCCGTTGTTCCCCTAGCACCATCCGCCGCAATCAGATAACGTCCCTGAAAAACGCCAGCCGTAGTGGAAACTGACCAACATCCCTCCTTAAGTTCTAAACCTAACGCCTTGGTTTCCTGCTGGAGCGTGGCCCCCTGACGTTGGGCTTGTTGCACCAGAAAAAAGTCAAATTCATCACGGCGTACCATCCACAGGGGATCGGTCGGCATAAACTCCGTGATCACTTCGTCCTGAAGTCGCCAGGTACAGGCCATGGTCGTCACCTGGGCCGAAATCACCGGCGAAAAGTCAAAATCAAACCATTGGGCCACCTGGGGAGAGACCCCACCCCCACAGGGTTTATACCGGGGTAAAGCGGCTTTTTCCAACAGCAGAACCGATCGCCCTTTTTTGGCTAGGTGATAAGCGGCAGTTGCTCCGGCGGGCCCGGCCCCAATAACAATACAGTCGTAAATGGGCATAATGAAATCTGCCTTTGCTTCCAGTTAGTTTCCCAAAAGGTCTTAATTTAGCCTTGATAGGAAACTTTTAAACGACTCGGAAAAGCGCGATCGCCCTCTAGGACGACTCCCCGATGATTGGCCGCTAAATGGCGCAGAATTTTATAGCCCGCTTCAATTTGCTCCGGTGTACCGGCTTGTTTGAGGAGGTCTTCTAGGGTTAAGGGTTGGGAACTGGTCCGGAGGGTTTTTAAGAGTAATTGTTGCAGTTCTAAAATGCTGGCGGCGGCTTTTTTCCCCGCTTCAACGCCCGGCTGATGGTAGGCATTAATATTCACCAAAGAGCCATAGAAACTCACGGCCCGCTCATAGAGAGCAATTAAAGCTCCCACCGTTTTTTCATTGACTTGCTGAATGGTCAGGGTAATGGAATCCCGATGATTTTCGTAAAGAGCTTGACGAGTTCCCTGTAAAAAACCGGATAAATAATCCCCACTGGTCGTATCAGTTTCTAGTTCCAGGGAAGGGCCAGACCGGTCTTCTAAAACTTCAATAAATGTGGCAAAAAAGTTAGGAACCCCCTCCCGTAATTGTTGAACATAGGCGTGTTGATCCGTTGACCCTTTGTTGCCGTAAACCGCGATACCCTGATGAACAATATTACCGGCTAAATCCCGTTCTTTGCCCAAAGATTCCATAATTAACTGTTGCAGATAGCGACTAAATAACAGCAAACTATCTTTGTAGGGCAGAATCACCATGTCTTTTTCCCCTTTACCGTTGCCAGCGTAGTACCAGGCTAAAGCTAGGAGAGCGGCGGGATTATGGCGGATCTCATCGCGGCGGGTGGCTTCATCCATAATTTTGGCCCCTTCGAGGAGGAGATCAATATTAATCCCCTGTAAAGCGGCGGGCAATAGTCCCACTGGGGATAATTCGGAAGTTCTTCCCCCGACCCAATCCTGCATGGGAAAGATGGCTAACCAGTTTTCGCTCTGGGCCTGTTGGTAGAGATGACTGCCCGGCATGGTTACGGCGATCGCCTGGCGAGCAAAATCCAGACCCTGGGCAGTAAAAACGGCTTTGGTTTCCAACATCCCGTTACGCGGTTCCGGCGTTCCCCCGGATTTACTGGTGACAATGACGAGGGTACTGGCTAAACGGTTTTGCAGTTGGGCAAAGAGGCGATCAATACCGGCGGGGTCAGTGTTATCTACGAAGTGAATGCGGAGGGGCGGTACATCGGGAGCCAGGGCTGTGGCTACAAATTGGGGGCCGAGGGCTGAACCCCCAATGCCGATCGCCAAAATATC
>JAYKIP010000181.1:0-5165 GCA_035286205.1 Merismopediaceae cyanobacterium | reverse complement strand
AAAAAAGGCGGTTTAACGGGGATTAAATTCTATGGGATGGTGGGCATTCCGGGGGAAACCCTCGAAGATTTGCAGGCAACGGTAGATTTATTAACCCAGGTCAAAAAAGTGGCGGCCGGTTTACGGTTAACCCTGGGCTGTAGCACTTTTGTCCCAAAATCCCACACTCCTTTTCAATGGTTTGGCGTGAATCCCCAGGCAGAAAAACGCTTACAGTTTTATCAAAAACAGTTACGACCCCAGGGTATTGATTTTCGGCCAGAAAGTTATCAATGGTCAGTGATTCAAGCTCTGATAGCTAGGGGCGATCGCCGTTTAACACCGTTGTTATTATTAACCCGTGATTATGGTGATAGTTTAGGCAGTTATAAACGGGCTTTTAAGACCTTAAAAGGGACAATTCCTCCCCTAGAATTTTATGTGCATTGGGATTGGACAACGGAACAAATTTTACCCTGGCAACATTTGGAGGGGCCACTCCCCTTAACGACTTTGACCAATCATTTGGCAACGGCACAGAAGCTATTTTAAGAGTAGTTAAGTTATCATTTCATTAATTGTTTTCAGGATCTTGGGTTTCGATAATGACGGGTAGCTCCTGTTGAACTTGCATTTCTGGCTCGATCACTTCGAGAATTTTAAGAATTTCATGCTTCTCTGAAATAACATCGTTACTAAAATCATACTTGACTTCTGATTTAACAATAGCTCTTAAAGAATCACCGGGGGCAATAGTTACCTGTTTCATTCTAAAACGGTTTAACCATGCGTCATCTAAAATTTTCATTTCCATTGTTTTTTTACCATGCTTAAACTGCCATTTGGAATCTCCTAAATAATCTGGTTTTTTGATTTTTAAAATCATTGTTAATTCGCTTACAATAATTTCTTTTGTGATAATATCCTCTAGGGTTTCAGGCGCAACATTAAACACACGATTAAACTCAATCACAGGTCTATCCGATGGAGACAAATAATAAACTCGATCCCCTTCTTGTAAATCAGCTAGGGACTCTTGATATTTTTGAATACAATCAGCAATTTGATTTTGGTTAATCGTAATAGGTGATAAAGAAGATCCAAAAACCTCTTCATATTCATTTATTAACTCTGCCTGAAGCGTTTTGATTTCATCGGCATTTGAGATAGTTGTTTTTTTTGCTAAAAAATCAATCAATATGTATTTTGCTCTGACGGCATATTTGCCAAACAATTTTTTAACATTCAAATCACGAAGAGCTTCATCATCTAAAGACTCTAAAAGCATTTTAAGCCAAATTAGTAAAGAACCTTTTTCTAAGTCTTCCAAAAGAATAGTAGGTTCTAAAGAAGCATCAAAAGAATTAGCCAAAGTCTGATCAACATATTCACAAAACTCAATTAGCCTCGATAAAGCGACAAAAAAGCGTGCAGGATGTTGACGGTTACTCCCAAAATCAATTTTTAGTCCAAAGTCAGATTTTTGTTGAATGTCTTCTGCGGTATAAGTCATAACTTTACTCACTAATATGTATCGTTAAATAAAGATAGTTTCAGGAACCTTAAGGTCAGGGTATAAATCTAGTCTAACATCTCATTTTGCCGAAAATCCCCTTTTCAATTAAAGTTAATATACCTTGGCCATTTTGGCCACCTCCCAAAGGTTTGTGTTTACTAACCTAATCAAGCTTGATAGGCCCTTGACCCCTATTGCCCATTATGACTTTTAGCTCCGTTATTCGTCACCTAGATAAACTCCCCCTGACCCTAGAACTCCGTCAACGGTTACAACAGGAGCGTTGTTTAGCCTTAAGTGGCATTGCGCGAGTTCCCAAGGGGTTAGTGGCTTCAACCTTAGCCCAGGGTTTGGGACAAAATCTTTTGGTGGTCACGGCTACCCTAGAGGAAGCGAGTCGTTGGGCGGCTCAACTGCCCTTGATGGGATGGTCAACGGTTCATTTTTACCCTACCTCGGAAGCCTCTCCCTACGAAGCTTTGAATCCCGAATCGGAAATGGTCTGGGGACAAATGCAAATTCTAGCGAGTTTGGGACAACCGGGAACGGCGATTGTCACTACCGAAAGGGCTTTGCAACCCCTCTTACCCCCGGTCAAAACCCTCCAAAAATATTGCTTAAATTTTGCCCCTGGCACTCACTTAAATCGCAAACAATTAGATGAAACTTTGGCTCGTTTGGGCTATGAAAGAACTGGTATTGTTGAGACCGAAGGGCAGTGGAGTCGGCGGGGGGATATTGTGGATATTTTTCCCGTTTCTGCGGAATTACCGGTGCGTTTGGAATGGTTTGATGAGGAATTAGAAAAATTACGGGAATTTGATCCGGCTACTCAGCGATCGCTGGATGCAATTAACGAATTAGTGTTAACCCCAACCAGTTTTAATGCAATTTTATTTGAAGAAGTCCAACAGGCAAATTTTGATTTAAGTGATTATCTCTCCCCGGAAGATCAAGAAAAATGGGAACAGGGGGTTTGTCCTGAAGGGTTACACCGATTTTTAGGATTTATTTTTGAGCAACCGGCTTCTTTGGTGGACTATCTCACCACTCCGACGATCTGCGTTTTAGATGAATTGGAACAGTGTACCAGCCACAGCGATCGCTGGTTAGAATTGGCCGAACAGGATTGGCAATTACTCGGCCATCAGACACTCCCAAAAATTCATCGTTCTTTCCAAACTTCGGTACAAACTCTTCAGGCGCAATTTTTAACCTTGACCCTCTCCGAATTGCACGATGTGAGTCAAACCAAAAGTTTAAATTTATCCAGCCGACCGATTCCAACTACGCCCCATCAATTTGCCAAATTAGCGGAAATTTTGCGGGGAAAACGGGAAATTTATACCGGTATTGATTTAGATAAATACGCCAAATGGTTAATTTCTGCCCAGCCCTCCCGCACGGTTTCTCTCCTTCAAGAACATGATTGTGCTATTCAATTTGTGCCGAATCCCAAGGATTATCCGGCCATTGAAAAATTTCAAATCCAAAAAGCGGCGATCGCCCTGAAATATTCTGGATTAGCGGAATTAGAGGGCTTTATTTTACCCACTTTTCGCATTGCGATTGTTACGGATCGGGAACTGTTTGGCCAACAGGCTCTAGCCTCCCCGGACTATATTCGTAAACGACGACGGGCTACCTCCAAACAGGTGGATCTCAATAAACTTTCACCGGGGGATTTAGTGGTTCATAAAAGTCATGGGATCGGGCAATTTTTGCGCTTAGAATCCCTCGAAACCCGCGAATACCTAGTGATTCAATATGCTGATGGTTTATTAAGAATTCCTGCCGATAGTTTTGATACCTTATCCCGGTATCGTCATACGGGGAGCGAAAAACCAGCCTTACATAAAATGGGCGGTAAAGCCTGGGAAGCCACGAAAAATAAAGTCCGTAAAGCCATTAAAAAATTGGCCGTTGATCTGCTGAATCTCTACGCCAAACGCGCTCAAAATCAGGGGTTTATGTGTCCACCCGATACGCCCTGGCAAACGGAATTAGAAGATTCTTTTCCCTATCAAGCCACGCCCGATCAATTAAAGGCGGTACAGGATATTAAACGGGATTTAGAAAGCGATCGCCCGATGGATCGTCTAGTGTGTGGGGATGTGGGTTTTGGCAAAACAGAAGTAGCCATTAGGGCTATTTTTAAAGCTGTCACCAGTGGTCATAAACAGGTCGCTTTTTTAGCTCCTACGACCATTTTAACCCAACAACATTACCATACTTTAAAGGAACGTTTTGCCGCTTATCCAATTAATATTGGGCTGTTAAACCGGTTTCGGACAGCTTCCGAGCGTAAGGAAATTTTAGAGCGATTGGCCGTCGGAGAATTAGATGTTTTAGTGGGAACGCAACAAATTTTAAATAAAGCCATTAAATTCAAAGACTTAGGGTTATTAGTCATTGATGAAGAACAACGGTTTGGGGTCAATCAAAAGGAAAAAATTAAAACCTTAAAAACGGAAGTAGATGTGTTAACTCTAACAGCTACGCCTATTCCTCGTACGCTTTATATGTCCTTGTCGGGGATTCGAGAAATGAGTTTAATTACCACGCCGCCCCCTTCTCGTCGTCCCATTCAAACCCATTTATCAGCCTATAATTTAGATGTCATTCGCACCGCTATCCGTAATGAATTAGACCGGGGGGGTCAGGTTTTTTATGTGGTTCCCCGCATTGAAGGTATCGAAGAAATTGCTGGTAAAATTCGGTTAATGGTTCCCAGTATTCGTTTGGCGATCGCCCATGGTCAAAGGTCAGAAGCCGAGCTAGAAAGTACGATGTTAGCCTTTAATAATGGCGAAGCCGATCTGTTACTTTGCACGACCATTATTGAAGCGGGTTTAGATATTCCGAGGGTGAATACTATCATTGTGGAAGATGCTCAAAAATTCGGTTTAGCACAACTTTATCAACTACGGGGTCGGGTCGGACGAGCCGGAATCCAAGCCCATGCCTGGCTCTTTTATCCGAGTCAAGGTCAGTTAACAGAAAATGCCCGACAACGGTTAAAAGCCCTTCAGGAATTTTCCCAATTAGGCTCTGGTTATCAACTGGCTACACGGGATATGGAAATTCGCGGAGTCGGAAGTTTATTAGGGGCTGAACAATCCGGACAAATGGAGGCGATCGGCTTTGAATTGTATATGGAAATGTTACAGGAAGCCATCAAAGAAATTCAAGGGCAAGAAATTCCTAAAGTGGAAGAAACCCAAATTGATCTGCAAATTGTCGCCTTTATTCCCAATACTTATATCCCCGATTTAGAACAGAAAATGGCCGCCTATCAACGCATTACCTCGGTGCAATCGGTAGATGAATTGGTGGTGATTACTGCTGATTGGCAAGACCGCTATGGGCCATTACCTAGCCCGGTTCAACAGTTATTAAAAGTGATTGAATTAAAACACTTAGCCAAGTCTTTAGGTTTTTCTCGAATTAAAGGAGAAGGCAAACAAAATGTGGTCTTAGAAACCCCGATGGAGGAACCTGCCTGGAAATTACTCGCCGAAAATCTCCCCCAACATCTGCGATCGCGCTTTATTTATAGTCCCAAAAAAGTCATTGTACGCGGTTTAGGAACCGTGAAACCAAGTCAACAATTAGAGCATTTAATTGACTGGTTTAATAAAATGCAAGGCGCATTACCCGACACCCATTT
>JAYKIP010000180.1:0-6360 GCA_035286205.1 Merismopediaceae cyanobacterium | reverse complement strand
GCACTTAAACCAAAAATGGAAATTAACCGCGATAAAACCACCGTCGCAATGCCGACTCCAATCATCCCCATATTGTCTTCTAAACTATTAATTCTAACTTGATCGCCAATCAACAAAAAGACAATGGAGTTCACGAAAAAAGCCAAAAATTCCCAAAATTCTGACACCAACAAACGGGTGCGAGGATTCATGCCATTGCGCGATCCATAATTCCCTAAAATAATGCCTACCGTCACCACCCCAATCACCCCCGATCCGCCCCATTCTTCGGTAATTAAATAGGTTGCATAGGCAGAAACTAAGGTCAAAGACTGCTCAACTAGGGGTAAATCAAACCGTTGAGTTAAAAAAGAAATACCAAAACCAATCACACAGCCGACAACGGCCCCAATGCCCACAAAAGAGAAAAACATTGGTAAAATAGTGGGCAAGGAAAGCAATTCTGAGCCAAAGGGTAAACTTAATAATAAAACAAAGGCAACAACCGCAACCCCATCATTAAAAAGACTTTCTCCCTCCATTAAAATACTGAGTTTGGGACTGGCTCCTAATTGGCGAAATAAACTCACCACCGAAACGGGATCAGTGGTGGATAAACTGGCTCCCACTAATAGGGCTGTCGGTAGGGTTAAGCTGGTAAATTCTGATAAACCAAAGGCAATGACCACAATCGAAATAATCACGCCAAAAATGGTAAAAAGAGTTACCGGAAACCAGTTTTTTTGTAAATCTCGCCACCGTACATTCCAAGCCGCTTCAAAGAGCAGAGGAGGCAGAAAAATTTCTAAAATTAATTGGGGCGAAAGATTAACTAAATGAACATCCACAAAAGCTAACCCTAACCCCACAATCACCAGGAGCAGGGTATAGGGAATTTTGCTGATCCAGGGAACAATCCGAGAGAGGGTGGCGACAGTCAAAGAAACAGCTAGAACGATAACAAATTGTTCTAAATTTTGTTCTATAGCGGCATCCGCGGCCGAAGCGAAACCCATAGATTACTCCCGATAGTGATCTTGCCTAGTTTAGAATATTTGCGGCATGGTTTTTAGGGATTCAGGAGATTCAACGGCACGATGGTTGTAGCAACACAGGCGGGTTATTTACCCCAGGGGCAAGATTTACCTCTTTTGCCGAATCCTTCTCCGGCGGCTTTGGTGTCGCTGATGGGTCGTCTGGATACGCTGTTGTTAGCCCTGGCGAGTTTGGTGTCATTAACCGAGGCACAGTTGCAAGAGGCGGTGCAAACGTTACAGTTATCAACGGTTTTCCCGACGGCTTCTGCTGACTCCCTAGCTAATCCCTTAGTTCATCCCCGACAGTGGCGATCGCCCCATGCTCAATCCTTTTCCCTTTCAGAAGCGCGATCCTTGGTTTTAGTGATTACTTACCTGGCCCAACAGCATCAAGAACTGCTAAGACGGGCGGTCAGTTTAATGGAGCAACAGACGGAACTAGGACAAGATCCCACGCAAACGACCCTTCTGGGCGGTTATTTGGCCAATTTTCGGGACTGTTATACAGCTTATGACCCCCAGCATCCCCTAATGACCTCGGAGGATTGGCAACGCTTTGCCTTTAAACAAGTGATTGACTTGCTCTTCTATAGCTTGAAAAATGGCCATCGGCGATTATGGTTAGTCCTGTTAGAACGTTTACAAGGTCAGGGTGAACAAACACGATGAAGACTGCTAATGCTTTACCGCGCCGGCAACGTCCCCAACGACTGATTGAACGGTTTACGCCACCGACTTGCACCCTGGAACTCTGGACGGAACGAACGGCTTGGCCCTGGCAATCCTTGACGTTACCCGAACACTATACTTTTACCTTTCATTTCGATGATCCCCGCTTACCGGAAGACCAACAGGTAACTTTAAAGGGCGATCGCCTGCAACTGGAACAATTGATGGAGGTGGTGAATAGTTATGTGCAGAATTTTTTAGAACAGTCCTGTCGGCAATCGGGGGAAGTTTGCGCTGGCTCAACACCGGCGAGTGCTAACACTGTGACCTTAATTCCCCTAGGTTTGCTGAGGCATCAACTCAGTTTTGGCTCCTGGGACAGTTCGGCTCCCCAGGTTTTATTAAGTAGTTCCCAACTGGTGGATGTGATGACGGCCCTGGATCGCTATGACCGCTTTGTGGTTTTAGCAACGCCCTCTGCTCAACCGATCGCCAAAGCAGAAAGTTCTCCCCGTAGTTTTTGGGTTTGGTCAAGCTTGGCCGTGATGGGATTAGGGGTAATCGGCTTACTGGGAATATTTCTGCGGAGTCTCCAGCCCCAGACCGATCCCCTGGCGGTCAATCCCTCGCCGCTACCGGCCCGCACGAAGTTTTCCTTTGTGGAAGTGTTGCCACCGATTCCCCCGGCCCCAACCCTGAAAACCCTGCCGAATCCGAATCTAGCCGCCCCCTTAGCCCTCCGCGATCCCCTACCGCCCCCGGCCCCTACCCAACCGGCGATCGCCCCGCCTCGCAATCCGACCGTCAATTTAGTGATTCCTCCCGCCAAGGTTTTACCCCCCGTACCAGGGGCCCCGCCCGCTCCGCCGGCCCAAACCATTGTGTTACCACCGCCCCAGAATCTTTCCCCCCCAGCCGCGCCCCCAGCCAATGCGCCCTATCCTCCCCCCCTCGCTTTTGCGCCCAATAACCTAGCACCGTCCTTACCAATTTTGCCCCCAACAACGGGATCGGTTCCCCAATTCCAAGGCCGGACACTTCCTCCCCAACCGGCTTTACCGCCCTTGGTCGCCACCTCAACCGGTGCGATCAATCCTCCCCCTGGGAACCTTACGCCCCTGGAAGCTCCGCCGGTCAAAGAGACAAATTTATTAGATACTATTCCCCAGGTGGGAGAAGTGCGCGACTATTTCCAACGACAGTGGCAACCGCCGGACGGTTTAGCCCAAACCCTAGAATATCGTCTGTTAATTAAACCCGATGGCTCTTTAAATCAAACTATTCCCCTGGGTAAGGCCGCCAGCGTCTATCTTGCTCAAGTTCCCATGCCCAGTCCCGGCCAACCCTTTGTTTCCCCGCTCAAAATTCCCGGCAGTGAAGACCAAACGGTTCGTCTCGTTTTAAGTCCGAATGGTACGGTCAAGACGTTTTTAGAATAGTTTTCAGAATAAGTTTTTAGCCGATTGACAGGGCTGGATTCCTAGCCTTAGCGAATTGGCTCATGTACCGTCACTAACTTAGTGCCATCGGGAAACGTGGCTTCTACCTGCACCTCGGTAATCATTTCCGGAATCCCTTCCATGACTTCATCCCGTGTGAGAATCGTTGTGCCTTCGCTCATCAGTTGGGCCACGGTTTTTCCTTCCCTGGCTCCCTCCAAAATAGCCGCCGTTAGGTAGGCGATCGCCTCCGGATAATTGAGTTTTAAACCTTTCGCCTTACGACGTTCTGCCACTAAAGCCGCCGTAAAAATCAGGAGTTTATCTTTTTCTTGGGGGGAGAGTTGCATCGTTAAACCCGCTAGGCAAAACAGGAGAAGATTAAGCCCTTATTATAGGGCCAAATTTTCCAGAACTTGGCATTTTAGAGAGAGATTAACTTTCTAGACCAGGTTTGAAAAAGGGGAAAACAGGCAAATTAGCGGTTGTAAGTTCCCCTTTTTAAGGGGGATTTAGGGGGATCAAACCTAAAAACGTATCTTTAAAATGTATCTTTTTTCAAGATGGGTGTACACAGAGCTTACCGGGGAGAATTTAGGAAGATTAAGGAGAAAACAGACAAATTAGCGGTTGTAAGTCCCCCTTTTTAAGGGGGATTTAGGAGGATCCAACCTAAAAACGTATCTTTAAAACGTATCTTTTTTCAAGATGTGTGTACACAGAGCTTACTGGGGAGAATTTAGGAGGATTTAGGAGGCTCAAACCTCTAATCCATCAAACCGGCATCGGCCTGTTGGCAATACCAATCAATGGTATTTTTTAAGCCCTGACGTAAATCCACCTGGGCAGTAAAATCAAACGCCTCTTTGGCCTTGGTGGTATCTAAACAACGACGCGGTTGACCATTGGGTTGATCGGTTTCCCAAAGAATTTCGCCCTCAAAAGCCATCAGATCACAAATTAATTCCACTAAATCCTTAATAGCAATTTCGTAATTAGTTCCGAGGTTAATGGGGTCAGGTTGGTCGTATTTTTGGGTTCCTAAGACAATCCCTAAGGCCGCATCAGTGGAATATAAAAATTCGCGGGTGGGACTGCCATCCCCCCAGACTGGTAAGGTTTTATCGCCCCGTTTTTTGGCTTCATACACTTTACGAATTAAAGCCGGGATCACATGGGAACTGCGGGGATTAAAATTATCCTCTGGGCCGTAAAGATTCACGGGTAATAGGTAAATGCCATTAAAGCCGTACTGTTGACGGTAGGACTGTAATTGCACCAATAAAGCCTTCTTGGCCACCCCGTAGGGAGCATTGGTTTCTTCCGGATAACCTTCCCATAAATCTTCTTCTTTGAAGGGAACCGGCGTAAATTTCGGATAGGCACAAATGGTTCCCACACAAACAAATTTTTCCACCCCTCCTTGATAGGCCGCATGAATTAATTGCGCTCCCATCATTAAATTGTCGTAGAACAATTCCGCCGGTTTTTCACGGTTGAGACCAATCCCCCCCACATGGGCCGCTAAATGAATAATAATATTTTGCCCTTTGACCGCTTTTTGACAGTTTTCTAGTTGGCGGAGGTCACAATCGCGCGATCGCGGAATGGAAATTTTATCCGGATTGGCTCCGGCTTGAATTAATTGATGAACGACTTGCTTACCGAGAAAGCCAGCACCGCCCGTCACGAGAATGGTTTTTTCCTGGAGATTCAGCATGGTTTTAGTGAGAGAACGTTGAGGTAAATTTTGAGGTAAATTTTGAGATAAGTTTTGAGATAAGTTTTGAAATAACAGTTAATCGGCGATCCCCCTAAATTCCCCTTAAAAAAGGGGACTTGTTGCTAGAAAGTATTTCAAAAAACGGCAGTTTCCCAGATGGACGGGTTTTAATCCACCATGACGCTAAAGGGTTGTCTCACAAAAGCATTATCTTTCGTTAACAAGAGCTTTTCCCGTTCCGTTTGACTAGGAGGCGTTAATCCCAATACCGCGAGGTCAGCCCCGACCATGAGACACACTAATTCTTCAAAGGTGACAGAATGTTCCCAGCCTAGGGTTTGTTTTGCTTTGGTGGGATCACCAATTAATAAATCTACTTCGGCGGGCCGTAAATAGCGTTCATCAAAGGCCACATAATCTTCCCAATTCAGATTCACATAGCGAAAAGCGATCTCTAAAAATTGGCGAATAGAATAGGTTTCTCCGGTTGCTACCACATAATCATCGGCTTTTTCCTGTTGTAACATCAGCCACATGGCATGGACATAATCCTTGGCGTAGCCCCAATCCCGTTTGGAATCTAAATTTCCGAGATATAATTTCTTTTGGGTACCGGCCACAATGCGGGCGATCGCCCTGGTAATCTTACGGGTAACAAAAGTTTCCCCCCGGCGAGGCGATTCATGGTTAAATAAAATGCCATTACAAGCAAATAAATCGTAGGATTCCCGATAATTAACGGTCTGCCAGTGGGCATAAACTTTAGCGCAGGCGTAGGGACTCCGGGGATAAAAAGGAGTCGTTTCTTTTTGGGGAATTTCCTGCACCAGACCAAACATTTCTGAAGAACCAGCTTGATAAAAACGTACCTCAATGCCCGTGCGTTGTTGATAATCCCGCACCGCTTCTAAGAGACGTAACGCCCCCATTCCCACGGCATCTACCGTATATTCCGGGGAATCAAAACTAACTCGTACATGGGACTGCGCCCCCAGGTTATAAATTTCTACGGGTTTAATGGCTTCTAAAATCCGCCGGAGGGTTGTGCCATCGGTGAGATCCCCATAGTGCAAAAAGAGTCGCGCTTTGGGATCGTGGGGATCGTCATAGAGGTGATCAATTCGATCCGTATTAAAGGTAGAAGTGCGTCGAATAATTCCATGAACTTCGTAGCCTTTTTCTAAAAGTAATTCGCTGAGATAGGAACCGTCTTGACCGGTAATCCCCGTAATTAGGGCGACTTTTCTTTGGGACATGAAATATAATCCTATACGATAACAATCGGCCATTTGCCTCTGTCTAAGATAGCAGACCGCGTTCCCTCGTCAAGGAGCCACTGGATTTCAACCGGAAAATGCCGATCGCCGTTAAAATACCCTACCAAATCGAAGTTGAGAGCCTCCGTCTTTTAAGCGGAGGGTGAAAACGAGAAGGAGGTTTTAACCTCCCGTGCGTTAGAATAAAATTGCCTTAAGCTCACAGGATGAAAAACTCCGACCAAAAACGTGACCTT
>JAYKIP010000179.1:0-19887 GCA_035286205.1 Merismopediaceae cyanobacterium | reverse complement strand
CATCCCGTCTTGTCAGGGTTTTAGGCTAAAATGCAGAAACAACTTGAAAACCAGACAGATCACAGGCTGCTTGGCCGATGCTCTGGGACGCTCACCTGACTCTCCCAATCACCATGGAAATTAAAGCGGTTCAAAGTGCCTATTACAGCGACGTGGCTTTTCGTACCCCGCCCCCTGACCTCGAATCGTTGCTCTTAAAAGAGCGGATTGTTTATCTGGGAATGCCCCTCTTCTCTTCCGACGAGATTAAACAACAGGTGGGCATGGATGTCACGCAATTAATCATCGCCCAACTGCTTTATCTCCAGTTTGATGACCCGGATAAACCCATTTTTTTCTACATCAACTCGACGGGTACTTCCTGGTACACCGGGGACGCGATCGGCTTTGAGACCGAAGCCTTTGCCATTTGCGACACGATTAGCTACATCAAGCCCCCTGTCCATACGATCTGTATTGGTCAAGCCATGGGAACAGCGGCGATGATTCTGGCTTCAGGCACCAAAGGCTATCGAGCGAGTTTACCCCATGCCACCATTGTCTTAAACCAAAATCGCACCGGAGCCAGGGGACAAGCCACCGATATTCAAATTCGGGCGAAGGAAGTGTTAGATAATAAGCGCACGATGCTCGAAATTCTGTCCCAAACAACCGGTCAGGAAACGGAAAAAATTGCCAAAGATCTAGACCGCACTTTCTATCTAACGCCAATCCAAGCGAAGGAATACGGTTTAATTGATAAGGTCTTAGAACCCAAGCAATTACCCAAACCGTTAGCGACGACTTTAACCTAATTTCTCCGTCTAAACCGCCAACTTTTTTTATTTTTTTAACGAGATTAACCCCTATGCCTATTGGTGTTCCGAGTGTTCCCTACCGTCTTCCCGGTAGTCAGTATGAGCGGTGGATTGATATTTATACCCGTCTCAGTCAAGAACGCATTATTTTTCTGGGTCAAGAGGTCAATGACGCGATCGCCAATCGCATTGTGGCGTTTTTGTTATATTTAGACTCCGATGATCCGAGTAAGCCGATTTATCTGTATATCAATTCCCCTGGGGGTTCCGTGACGGCGGGCATGGCCATCTATGACACCATGCAATACATTAAATCGGAAGTGATTACCATTTGTGTGGGATTAGCGGCTTCGATGGGGGCATTCCTGTTATCGGCGGGGACTCCCGGTAAACGGTTGGCTTTACCCCATGCCCGGATTATGATTCACCAACCGATGGGCGGCACGGGTCGTCGTCAGGCAACGGATATTCAAATTGAAGCTCAGGAAATTTTGCGGATTCGTCAACAACTCAATGAGTTAATGGCCCATCAAACGGGACAAACCATTGAAAAAATTGCGAAGGATACGGATCGGGATTATTTCATGTCAGCCGCCGAAGCGAAGGACTACGGTTTAATTGATAAGGTGATTGAACCCAGTAGTATGCCCAGCACGGCTAGTTTTTAGATTCTACCGTTGCGCTGGTTTTTGAGCCGCAGGAGAAAGAGGGTTCAGGGTTGGCCTAGCCCTCTTTTTCAGTGAAAGTTTTGTAAAACAGTGATGAAATTAAGAAGCTGTTTCAGGTAAATAATCTTTTAATAATTCCAATAATTTGAGTTTGGGAATTGCGCCTTCGTGGGAAAGGACTAATTTACCCTCTTGAAATAGGCGAATGGCGGGAACCCCTTCAATTTTATATTGTTGGACGGTTTTGGGATTGTCATCTACCGCTAATTTGAGAATTTTAAAATGGTTGGGATAGTCTTGATCTAGGGAGGCGATCGCGGGGGACATGAGGCGACAGGGGCCACACCACTGGGCCCAAAAATAGGCTAAAACCGGTTGATCGGAGGTTAATTCCTGTTCAAATTGCGAATCAGTAATTTCTTGGAAACTCATGGTTAGGAGAAGAAGGAATAGTTTACAACAATTAATAGAGAATCATTAATGGTTAGGATGGAGCTTTATCAAGGTCGAATCCATCTAAACGCTTTTGGTTAAAAACAGTTGGGCCTATTTTATCAGAAAAGGAAACCCTTTTTTTAAGAAATTGAGAAGCCTAAAAACGGGTCTTTGGGAGGCTTAACCCTTCAAAACACTGCGTTCATTAAAAACCCGGATTAATGTTCCCTCTTTAGGCAAATCTGCCCGTTTCACCACTAACTGATTCCCCGAAATAAACCCGACATTTTTCCCGGATACCAAATCTAAAAACGGCTTAACCGTCTGTAAATCACATTGGGTTTTATCTGCCGCCACCGTTGCATATTGCGTGGGAATCATAATACGGGGATTTAATACCTCCAGGGCCGCTTTGGCTTCCAGGGCATCGTAATTTTTCGGGCCACCGCCCACCGGGATCATCCCCACATCCGGACGACCCAATAAAATCTTTTGCTCATCCGTAATGGCCGAAGCCGCTCCTCCCAAATGAACCAGACGAATGCCTCCCTGTGTCCAACGCCAAGCAATATTCGTCCCAAACCGATTCCCATTCACCCGGTCGTGTAACATACTGACCCCCTGAATCTTTAAGCCCTTAATCTCATAGACCCCCGATTCAAACAAAATTTTGGGATTGCCCGGTAAATTCTCCGCCGCCCCTTCATCCCAAAGCTGAGAACTAATTAACACTAAATCGGCTTTGACCTTCGGCAAGCGATACCCCTTTGTGCAACCGATCGCCCGGAAAGGATTCACCAAAATGCGGGTTCCGCCCCCCGTAAACAGAAAGGCACTATGCCCCAACCATTCAATCGTGATACTGCCCCCTGGTGTTTGTCCCTGGGAGGATTGACCCATTAGGCCAAAGGAAAGGGAAGCGATCGCGGAGGCTCCGGTATAGCGGAGAAAATGACGACGTTGCATGGACTTTTTGGCAGTAAGGTCTTGGAAATCTTCCCAATTCTACGATAATGCAGGGTAACTATTCGTCATTTTTTGGTCACCTCTCATTTTCCTTCCCCGATCATGACTCAACCGATTTACCCCGTCCTCTGGCAAGATGATGCCGTTCTCTTGATTGATCAAACCGTTTTACCCCAGGAATATCGTCAGGTTAGTATTCGGGACTATCAAGCCATGGCCGATGCCATCCGTACCATGATTGTGCGGGGGGCCCCGGCGATCGGCGTAGCGGCGGCCTATGGAATGTATCTCGGAGCCAGGAGCATTGACACCCCAGAACTAGGGGAATTTTTAGCCCGTTTGGAATACGTGGCCGAACAATTACGCCAAACCCGTCCCACCGCCGTTAATCTGTTTTGGGCCATTGAGGAAATGTTGAAGGTGGCCTATGCCAGTGGTGAAAACGTGGCCGAAGTCAAACAACGGTTACTGGAAAAAGCCCAAATTATTCAAGCCCAAGACCTCCAAACCTGTCAGGCGATCGGGGAAAATAGCCTCCAGGTGTTACCCAAAACCCCGGAAAAATTAACCCTGTTGACCCATTGCAACGCCGGAGCCTTGGCCACTGCTGGTTACGGAACCGCTTTGGGAGTCATTCGTTCTGCCTGGGGAGCCGGACGATTAGCACGGGTCTATGCCGATGAAACCCGTCCCCGTCTCCAGGGAGCCAAATTAACCGTCTGGGAATGTGTCCAGGAAAAAATTCCCGTAACCTTGATTACCGATAATATGGCCGCCTACTGTATGCAACAAAAACGCATTCATGCTGTGGTTGTGGGAGCCGATCGCATCGCCGCCAATGGAGATACCGCCAACAAAATTGGGACTTACGGATTAGCCGTTTTGTGTAAAATGCACCTGATTCCCTTCCTTGTGGCCGCGCCCTTAAGCACCATTGACTTTAGTTTGCAGGATGGCACTTTAATTCCAATTGAAGAACGCGATCCCCAGGAAGTCTATCAAGTGGGAGAAACCCGGTTGTGTCCGGAAGGGGTGGACTTTTATAACCCGGCCTTTGATGTCACCCCGGCGGCCCTGATTACTGCGATCATTACGGAAAAGGGAGCCGTAGAACCCCAGAAGTTAAGCACCTTGTTAACCGAATAGATCCCCCCTAGCCCCCCTTAAAAAAGGGGGAAAATAGACAAATTAGCGGTGGAAGTCCTCCTTTTTAAGAGGAATTTAGCCTACCTTAGAAAGGAGAAAAACAGACAAATGAGTGGTGGAAGTCCCCCTTTTTAAGGAGAAAAACAGACAAATTAGCGGTGGAAAGTCCCCCTTTTTAAGGGGGATTTAGGGGGATCAAACCTAAAAGCGTGTCTTTTTCCAAAATGTGTTTGCCCAGTAGCGTACCAAGGGGATTTAGGAGCAGATAAAGTCAGTTGCTCAAGGACTCAAAGAAGAAGACTTTTTCTGAGAGTTTTCTGTGGGTGAATTTGTCCCCGAATCCTCTTGGGGAGCGTCTTTAGCCGTCTGAGACGACCCCGGAAGAGGAGCCTGGAGCGCGATCAAACGCTGTTGAACATCAATTTGATACTGTAATTGGTGAGAAGTGGCCGTCAAAACCCGGTCTGCGTAAATTTCCTGTTGAAGTTGTTCCGTCGAAGACACCAAATTGCCGAGGCCGTCCACCAATTTCAGGAAATTATTGCGAAAATCTGGATTCCCTGTAATTTGATCCACATCAGCCGTAATTTTCTGCACATTTTCAAAGGTAGCCCTCGCCGAATCTAAGGTTTTTTGAATATTAACTATCAGGGCCGGATCGTTTAAGTTTTTAGTAATATCCCGTAGATTTTGACTGGTTTCGGCGGCATTGGCGAGGGTAATTTGTAAGTTTTGGGCAATTTGTTGGGTGTCAAAGTCCTTAAGTTTTTGGTTAGTCGTTGCTAGAGTTTCATCTACTAAAGTGACGGATTGACTTAAACGACGACTCAGGGCTTGCACCTCTTGACCCGTAGATTGCACACTTTGTAAGGTGGCTGTAACTTGGGTGCGATTGGCTACGACCAATTGGTTCAGATTGCCCATTAACTGAGCCGTATTATCAATGGTTTGCTGTAGGCTGGCTTGATTACTGCCGACAATTCGGTTTAAGTTTTGGGTTAGGAGATTGGCGTTGGCAATGGTTTGACTCACGTTCCCCTGATTGGTCATGACCAGACGGTTTAAATTTTGGGTGAGTAAAGTTGCATTGTCCGCCGTGTTGGCGATCGCCCCGGTAGTGCGGGAAATGCCCCGGATTTGGTAACGGGCCGTTTTTGAAAGAGCCGCAATTTCATCACTCATTTTGGCAATGCGAGCCGCCGCGATCGCCGCATTTCTTGCCGTAGAATTCAGATTCCCCACAAATTCCGGGCTACTATAAACCTTACTGAGTTGGGTCAAACTACTCATTAACTGCGTACCCGCTTCCCCCGGAAAACGCTCCCCCTGACAAAAAATTTGTTGACGTTGAACGCAATCTTGGCTGGTGGGATCAATCGTCAAAGCTTCTGGGGATAACTTGCGAGACGGCGTAATATCAATCGAAGCCTCACCAATCAAACCGTAGCGGGTAATTTGAATCACCGAATCCAGGGGGATTTTCAGTTGTGTCGAAGCAAAATCCAACGCCGCTTCAATGCCATTACTACTGGGGTTAAGAGCCGACACCTTACCCACGGCCACCCCCCGAAACCGTACCGGTGCCCCCACCTGCAACCCACTCGCATCATCAAAACCGACAAAAATCCGATACCCCTGATTGCCGAAACTCCCCCCCCGTAACCAAATCGCCACACCGCCCACCAAGACTAATCCCAACAGGGCGAAAAGACCAACCGTTCCTTCTCGCAGGGTTCGAGCATTCAGCATGGCGTTTCCTCAAAGGGTTTCCCGGACAATTTCTTAGTTTAACCGACCTGTTCAGCCTTGCATTAAGTTCCAGCCGCTTGCTTCAGAGTCAGAAAGGTCAGTTCCGCTAATTTGCTTGGAGGAATTGCCGATAACTTTCACTCATTTCCTGAACGGCGGCTTTATAAAATTGTTGGCCGTGTTCGGGAGTGGCTAGGGCCGGATTGGAACCCATCCGCCCATCGGGGTAGGACTGACGAAATTGGGTCGCGCCATAGATGCCATGACCTTTGGCCACGTTCGGATCTAAAGGAGCTTTTTTGATCGCCTGGGGATAGACAAATTGGGTCAACGCCACTTCGCTGGGGGTGGCATGGGAACCTTCCTGATCGCCGTACAATTCTTTGGCTAACTGATAAACGGAACGGGCCATAAACCAATTATCTAATTGACAACGAACCCGGCTGGCGTGCGGTAAATTCAGCGTTTCTAATTGATAATACAGTTCCGAAAAAGCCGCTTTGACCGTTGCAATATTGCCGCCATGGCCATTAATCAAATAAAAGTGGGTAAAGCCCGCCCTCGCTAAACCCGTTAAGGAATCCAAAATCACCTGAATCAATGTACTGGGTCGTAGGCTCATACTGCCTGGAAATCCTAAATGGTGTAGGGCCATGCCAACGTTAATCGTGGGAGCCACTAACGCTCCCGTTTCTTCCCCGACTCCCTGGGCGATCGCCTCTGCACAAATAGCATCTGTGCCAATTAAACCAGTTGGGCCATGCTGTTCCGTCGAACCAATGGGAATAATAATGCCCGTCGAAGACTGTAGATAGGTTTCCACTTCGGGCCAGGTAGAAAGATGCAAGCGCATAGCAACAATGGGTAGATCAGAAAATAAAAAAAAGAGAAAAATGACCAAGCCATAACCGATTCTATGCTATATCTTCTCCTAGAAGCCCAACCCCATAGGTTTTTATGGTATCCCTTGATCAGACTGTTCTGGCCCGATCCTCCCAAGAGGTGCAGACCCACCGAATTTTAGTGGTGGAAGATGAAGATGTTATTCGGCAAATGATTGTGCTGGCCTTAGAAGCAGAAGGCTTTGAGGTGATGGCCGTCAGTGAAGGTCGTGCCGCCCTCTCGTTATTGCAGGAATTTACCGCCAGTGATCATCAACCCGCCCTGGATTTGGTGATCCTCGATTTGATGTTACCCCAGGTCAATGGTTTAGATATTTGTCGGATGTTGCGTTATCACGGTAATGTCATCCCGATTTTAATGCTGAGTGCAAAAGCCAGTGAAACTGATCGCGTTTTGGGGTTAGAAGTCGGAGCCGATGACTACCTCACCAAACCCTTTAGTATGCGGGAATTAATTGCCCGGTGTCGCGCCTTGATTCGCCGTCAGGGATTTATTCAACCGGCTAACCATCCTTGTCGCCAATTCCGAGACCTGTTTTTGTATCCCCAGGAGTGCCGGGTGGTCTTGCGTGGGGAAGAAATTAATTTAGCCCCCAAAGAATATCGCCTCTTAGAGCTATTTATGAGCTATCCTCGCCGCGTGTGGTCACGGGAACAGTTAATTGAACAGGTGTGGGGTTTAGATTTTCTGGGAGATACCAAAACTGTAGATGTGCATATTCGTTGGTTACGGGAAAAATTAGAACGCGATCCTAGCCATCCGGAATATATTATTACTGTGCGGGGGTTTGGTTATCGTTTTGGTTAGCGGCTTGACCGAGGGGAAAGAATGCGTTGGGCATAGAGATTTTCAGCCTGTTATTGGGATTCGGGAGCGGTTTGGCCCTTGGCTTTTGGCAACTGTATCGTCTCAACCGTCAACTGCGATCGCTGTTAAAAGCGTTGCCTGATACCCCAGACGTGGCGCGATCGCTCTCTATTGTTTCCCTGGTACGTCGGGAAATTCATTACCTGTTAGAGCAAAGTCAACATTGTCAAAGGGATTGGGAAATCCAGCAAAATCTGTTAGCCGAGGCTCCCATTGGCTATTTGCGGATAGACCGGGACAATCATCTTTGCGAGTGTAATCTGATGGCGCAACGTTTACTGAATATCAATCGGTGGCAGGGGGATCAATTGCGTTTGGTACTAGAGTTAGTGCGTTCTTATGAATTAGACCAACTCATTGAACTGACTCGTCACCATCAAGCTCCCCAAGCCCAGGAATGGATTTTTTATCCCGCCCCGGATGCGATTGAGGGGCCATTGCCTTCCCTGACCCTATCCTCCCAAGCCTTAAGGGGTTATGGTTTTCCCCTCGCCGATCAAGAGGTGGCTATTTTTTTGGAAGATTTGCAACCCCTCACCGATTTAACCCGACACCGCGATCGCGCCTTTGCCGATTTAACCCACGAATTACGCACCCCGTTAACGGCCATGGCCCTCGTCACAGAAATGTTAGAGCAACGGTTATCCTCGCCGGAAGCTCAATGGGTCAGTCAAATGCGGGGCGAAATTTCACGGTTACAGCATTTAGTCGAGGATTGGTTAACCCTGGCAGAATTACGGGAATTACCGGGGCAGTTACTCCATTACCAAACCGTTGAATTAGGCGAGTTAATCCACCGCAGTTGGCAAACCTTAGCCCCGTTAGCCCAAGCCCAACAGATTCGCTGGATTTACCAAGCCCCCGAACAAACCCCGCTTCAAGCTGACCGCGATCGCCTTCTCCAGGTTTGGCTGAATTTATTAGACAACAGTATTAAGCACAGTCCTGTCCAGGGGTCTATTACCGTGACCGTCACGCTCCAAGACTCCGGTTATCAGATTGACCTACGGGATCAAGGAGAAGGTTTTAACCCGGCGGATTTGCCCCACGTTTTTGAACGACTGTATCGCGGCGAAGCCTCCCGTACCCGTCAAGGTCGGCAAAAGGCGCGTCAAGGTAGTGGTCTCGGATTGGCGATCGCCAAGGAAATCATCGAAGCCCATGGGGGAACCATCACCGCCCGCAATGCTTCCCAGGCCGGGGGAGCCTGGATCACCGTCTTTTTACCCCAGTAGCCACCCTCTCCAGATCCACCAGGGACCCAGGGCTGAGGCGGCTTCTGGCCAGAATAGGCAGAACTGTCGCAATAAAGTTTTCGGGTCAAACAGGATGGAATCTTAATACGCGACAACCTAAGCTTAAAATCTATGAAAATTAGTTTCACTTACTACTGATTAATTGTAGTAATTGATCGGTGGTAACTTTGCCACTCATATCGGCTCCTTCCAGTAAACTATCGGCCAGATCCCGTTTTTGATGGTGTAAATCTACGATTTTTTCCTCAATCGTATGTTTTGCGACCAGACGATAAATCGTAACAGGACGCTTTTGACCAATGCGATGGGCGCGATCAGAGGCTTGATCTTCTACGGCAGGATTCCACCAGGGATCCATGTGAATCACATAGTCTGCTGCCGTTAAATTTAATCCCGTTCCCCCTGCTTTTAAACTGATTAAAAAGACATCCCCTTCCCCATTTTGAAAGGCATCTACCCGTTTTTTTCGTTCTTTAATAGGGGTACTACCATCGAGATATTGATAGTTAATTTTCTGGCTATCTAAATAGTGACGCAGAATGGTTAAGTGATCCACAAATTGACTGAACACTAAGGCTTTATGACGGTTATCTAGTAACTCCTGTAAAATTTCACCAAAAGTTTCTAATTTAGAACTTTTAACGGGACTATCGGGCATAATTAAACTGGGATTACAGCAGGCCCGCCGCAAACGCATAATTTCCGCTAAAACCTGTAAATGTTTGGTTCCTGCTTCTGCCTGACTACTTTCTAATTTGGCGATCGCCTGACGACGGAGTGCTTCATAGAAAGCCATTTCCTCTGGGCTGAGTTCCACCTGTAACAGAATTTCAGTACGGGCGGGTAATTCCTGTAACACTTGGTTTTTAGTGCGACGTAATAGGAAGGGTTGAATTAATTGTTTAAGTTGATTACGCGCCGCTTTACTTTGACCCCGCTCGATGGCATTGGCAAACCGTTCATTAAAACTTTCCAGAGAACCTAATAAGCCAGGGTTAATAAAACGGAATAAATTCCAGAGTTCCCCTAAATGATTTTCAATCGGGGTTCCTGTGGTAATTAACTTAAATTCGGCCTGCAAATTCATGGCGGATTGCGATCGCTTAGTGGCCATATTCTTAATTGCCTGGGCTTCATCTAAGACAATCACTTGCCAGGCAACTTTCGCTAAAAGTTCAGCCACTTCTTCCTGTTGTAATAATCCGTAGGTACAGACCACTAAATCAAAAGGCTGTAAATTTTCTAACACCGAAGCGCGATCACCACTGCCAAATTGAAAAGGGTTTAAAGTGGGAGCAAAACGATTGGCCTCACTAATCCAGTTAGGACAAACAGAAGTAGGCGCAATAATTAAAGTGGGCCCCTGGGACGCTTTCGTGAGAATTAAAGCCAATGCCTGAACGGTTTTACCAAGGCCCATATCATCGGCTAAACAGGCTCCGACTCCCCAATGGGCTAATCGTGCTAACCATTGAAAACCCTCGATTTGATAATCCCGTAATTCCGCTTGCAAAGTGGAAGGAACCTTCGGCTCCAGGTTTTTCATTTCCTTGATTTTTTTGAGATGCTCTTTCCAATGGTGATCGCTTTTTAATTGTTCCGCTTCATCAAACATCTCTTCCAACGCTAAAGCCGCCAGGGGGTGAAAACGACGACCTTGACCCTGTTTTTCCGAAAAGGCTTTGAACTCTTCTAAGCGTTGGCGAAATTCATTGGTTAAGGCAATAAATTGACCATCAGCCAGGGGAATAAAACGCCCAGGACTTGTTTCTAACAACTCTATCAATTGTTGCAGTCCTAAGACCACATGATCATCAATCCGCAGTTCACCTTCCGCTGAAAACCAATCCCGTTGGCGTTGAATATTGAGGTTAAATTGTCCAAAACCTGCCTGACGAGTGACCCGCAGTTTTTCCCCTTCAGGCCATTCCACTTTTACCGCTTCTCCTAATGCCTGGAGTTCTAACAGTAATTCCAAACAATGTTCAGGATCTTCGAGATACCATTCTCCCCCCTCACTATCATTTAAAACTAAGGTAGGACAGGCTTGAATCACCTCTTTAGCTCGTTTTTTTTCTTCTTCTAAATGGCGATGGGTTTGATAGCGTTTACTGTCAATTTCAGTAATGATTGTCTCTCCTCCCTTCCCCGGTTGGAAATAGGGGCCAGTTTCCCCAAAAGGACGGGTGAGAATGGCCACTTTGAGTCCGCCACTCAGGGGCAGAATATGAATATAGGGAAGGCTATTGGCAGGTAATTCTTCCACATTTTCTAATCCTCCGCCAATATCAGAATGCACCGTCACTAAACTAGCAACGGCATTAATTGCGGTTAACACCTGTTCCTGAGCCGCCAGGGGAACTTCTAGGCGATTATTACTACCGAGAATTTTAGCGATTTGTTTATGTTGCGAACTAATATGAATGACTTTTAAACGGGTTAAACTTTCTTTGAGCACTAACACTTCGTCACCCTTCGATAAATCAGGTTCAAGTTGCAAAATGAGGCGAGAATTTTTCGTCTTTTTCACTTTAAGCTCAGGTTCCCCTGCCACAACTTCTAGTTGTATGGGCGGGTCATGCTCTAAGAAAACCTGGGGATGACCAATTAAGGCGACAAAAGCAAGGTCTTCAAAACGATAATCTACCTGCCCATAGTAGCCTGAATGATAGCTCTGTAAATGACTGCAAATTTGCCAATCCTGAGCCGTAAAATACAATAAATCAGTGGATTGTTTGGTTAGCCGTTTTAAGGCGATCGCCCTACCTGCTGTCCAGTCCCCTTTTTTGGTTAAACTTTGTTCACGGGGAGAAAGAGAATAATTCGTAGCCGAATAATAGTTGACAAACCAAGCTAATCGTTTGCTGGCAACGGGTAAGTCTTCAGCTTTTTTGGCACTGGGTTTCAAATTTAAATTCGCCAGAGCCGCGAGGGATAATTCCCAATCACTTTGAGGTTTAAGTACATCTAGGAGAGAAGCCAGATTCTGCTCCTTGCGCCATTCCTGAGCCAGGGAACCGTAGTTTGCATTCACAGACGGATCACAACGGCTAATCAGTTCGGCGATTTCCGAGGCTAACCATTGATAACCTGACGTAAACGCTCGACGATGAAAGTCTTTTGCTTGATTAATTAAGGAAGCTTTATTGTCATCATTGACCCAATAGGTAATCACTAATTTGAAAAAGCTTAGAAGACTCTTTTCATTCCTCTCAATTCGACAAAGGTTACGCAAAACGATTAATTTGTTGCGATCGCCCTGTTGCCATTCTAATAGGCAAATTAAAATTTCATAAAGGTCAAAGTAAAAAGAGTCTTCGGTCTCCGTTAGGGCAATTTTGAGATAAGTCTGAGCTTCGCCCCAATGGCTGGCTTCCCTTGTGCCTAATAAAGCTAAGGTAAAGAAAAGTCCCCCAATATTAGGCAGGATAACCTTACGTTTTTTGGTTAACTTCCGCAGACTGGTTAATGCTTCTTGATAAACGGCGATCGCCTTGGCGTAGTTACCAATCAAAAAATAAATATTCGCTTCTAAAACCAGGAAATTACTAGGATGAATTTCAAAATTTGGCTTTGCTAGTTGCTTAAATAAAGTTTGTAAATCCTCTAGTTCCCCCCGGAATAATAATTGCTCGACAAGGGTAACACTTAACTTCAGAGATGTTATTTCCTCTTCTAAGATTTGATCTCTCAGTTGTTCAAATAACTCTTCGGCAGGGGTTAAATGGGTGAAGGAATCCGCTAGTTGAATGGCTACAACCCCTTGATAAAATTCATGATTCAGACTATTAATCCATTCTAAATCAAAGGGATTATTAACCATCGAAAGCAGTACCGTCTCGAAAGAAATGCGTTGAGGACTAGAAGAATATTGATAAAAATCCTTAAATTGTTGTTTAATAAAATCAAGATCTTGATTATAAATACCAATACGAATCTCCCGAATTAATTCCTCATCTCCTCGAAAAGAACGACGATCACCATAACTTGTTTTAATTGGATGAGCCTTTTCCACAGCGGCCACTAGGGGCTTAAATAGGCCGTTTTTAACCAGGTCTCGACAGACAATTTCTCGTAACAAGACAGGGCAACTAATCCCTTTCCCCCGCTCGGCATCTATAAAGTTCTGGGTAATTAATTTATCCAGAATCAGTTTCAGACTAGACGCACTCCACAAATTGTTTTTGGCATCCCGTTGTCCCAAATCGTTAAGGGCGATCGCCAAATCATTACGAGGGACTGGGGTATAAAATATCGCCAAAAGACCCACAATCATCCTTTCGAGGCCAGATAATTTCTCGTACTGATTTTTTAGGGATTGGGAGGAATTCTGAGAGGTATTTTTAGGATTAGCCATGATGGTAGGGGAGCAAGGCGGCGATCGCGGCGGTTTAACTCAAGATGGTCTTCAATTATAACCCACCCTTTTCCTTCGGCATTGAAGATTACCCAACCGAACTCTAGACTAGAATTAAATGACGGACTCTGGGCCAAAGAACTCCCGGATTGAGGGGTCTCTGTCACAATAAACCCCGGTAACGGACAAAACATAAAACCATTGTCCAGGAACCCAAAGCTACTTTAATGGCCACTAACAGATTGAACAGTGGGATAAACCCCCCACTCACCAAACTACCCATTTCTCCCAGGGGTAACGTTACCCCCACCAACGATAAAACGCCTAACGCCAGAAACGCTAAGACCGAAATTTTTTCCCAAGCCGCCGCGTGCCAACGCCGATAAAGCGACTCCATCTGTTCCGGAGCCGTTGTCATTAATCTCAAGCCGATCGCCGTGCCCCCAGCCACCCCGGCCGCAAACCCTCCCCCAGGACTCAAATGCCCGCGAATCGCTAATTCTACCCCCACCAGCGTAGCGATCATCGCGCCAAACTGGGCCAAAATAATGGATGTGCGATCCGGTAATTGACGAATAAGAGTACGGGGTTCCTCATCACTCAGCAAGTATTTCGCCCCGGCAATGGCAATGGTGAAAACAATCACCTCGAAGAGGGTGTCATAAAGACGATTCCGAAAAATAATCGCTGAAACGGCATTGGGAACCCCACCGGCTGACCCGATCTCCTGGGCAATGGGTAAAGTCGCCTCCCATATCGCCTCCGTCTGGGCGGGAGATAACCAGAGCATTTTGACCAAAAAGCCTAGGCCAGCAATCAGATACAGCCATTTCATTGGGGGGTCTCCTGGGGTGAAGCTTGGACAGATTCAGACATGAGTTCTAGGGATAGGATGTCCTTCTCCGTTTGTAAGAGTTGGTAAAGATGGGGCAAACCAATTTGGGTACGGTAACGGGCGGGTTCCTGGGGGTTAGACGGAGGGTTAAGGGACGCAACGGGCCGACAATGACCATGGATCTGTTGATTTTGTAGAGCCGCTTCTAACTGGTGGGGGTGATCGTAGGGAATCACCGTGAGGCGCAAAAAATGTTTCCCTAGGGCCTGACGGAGGGGTTTAAATACATTCGTTTCTAGGGTATTGTCCTGGGCCGAGGCCGTGAGAATCCCCAGGCGAAAAACCATCGAGGAACGCACGGTAATCACGTACAACAACATGGCTAACAGGGTTCCCACCAAGGCTTCCGTGAGGGCCACATCCGCCGCCCCCAATACGGCATAGAGTAAAGCGGCGATCGCCCCGACCATCCCGCGTAACATCAAAGCTCGATAGGGATTCACCTGTAACAGCGTCATGGCCGTCGTCAGGGGTAACAGAGCGGTGATGATTAACAGATAGGGTTCAGGATTTTTCATGGCTCTGGGGGGAACTCTGAGCAGTGGCACAATAGGCAAGAACATAGCCCAAAATGGTATTCCAAAGGGCCAGGGAAATCATGGCCAACAACAATAGGGGCCATTCCCTCGGACGTAATAACAACAAGCCGAAAATAATACTCAGGGAACCCAGGGTGTCCGACACTGACAAATGGTGAAGTTGCACCAATAAGGAATTCTCCCGCCTCAAGAGGGATTGGGTTCCCCACAGGCCGAACCAGACCCCGATCGCCAAGCAAAAACTACTCAATATCTGAATCCACATTTTCCAATCGTCGGAGGACATGAGACAACAGTAATAAACCCGCATTACCCACACTGAGGATAATCACCCCCACCTGGCCCAGCATCCAATCATCGCGCAACACAGAAACCACCAAAATCATCACACTGGTTTTAGTGGCCACACTGGCAAAGGCCATGAGCGTCTGCCAGAGACGACGACTTTCCCAGGCGGCATAGAGCGGTATCAGTAAAATGCCCAGGAGAGCCAAAAGGGTCACGTTTAACACCCCACTCATGGCGATCGCCTCCGTTCCAGGTGATGCACCTCATAGGCCGTCCCCAGATCCCGCACCACTAAGGTTTTGGGCGTAAAGGTAATCCGTAGAATATCCAGAAAGACCAGATCGGGTAACGGGGGTTGCTGTCCTTTTTCGATGCTGATGCGCTCCTGACGATGGGGCAAGAGGATCATCCCCACCGCTTCCAGGTAGGCCAAGGGAATCGCACCTAAAACCGTTCCTAAACTTCGCAAGAGTTTGCCCAAAGAGGCGGAATTGGTAAAGGGACGCGGTAACAGCAAGGCCAATCCAATCCCTAATAGCAGGTTTTCCCCGCCGCCTAGCCCCGTTAAAAGCAACCAGAAAGTGAGTCTTAAAATAAAGGTTCCCATTTAGCCCAGCCTATCCAAAATAAGATTATTAACATCAAGCTCATCCCTCCGATCAAATGTTCAAATTGTTCCGGTTCCTGGGAAAAAGCCGCTTGCCAACGGACGGCCAAGCCCCCATAGATTAACCAGCCCAGACCAATGGTCATTAAGGGTTTGGCGATATTTTCTAGGGTATAGGCTTGGTAGTAAATGCCGTTCGCTAGGACTAAGCTCCCCAATAATAGGGCGATCGCCCCCCAAAAACCCCGATCCTGATGATCCTGAGGAGCAATCTCGTCCCGTTGGGGTAAAAAAATAAACTTCGCAAACACCATGGCGGTTCCTAAAGCCGCCCCATTCATGGCCCACCCTTGCCAAGGTAAAAGGGTTTTTAGGGTTAGCACCTTCGCCCCAAAACCCGACAACAGGGGAAAGCCCGAAATGGAAAAACTCGCAACGATTAATGCCCAACTCAGCGATCGCGGAATACCCTGCTCCCGTAAGACCGCAAACTGCCGCTCCGGTAAACGACCCACTCCCAAAAATAAGGCCGCCTTGACTAAACCATGGGTTAACGCATAAAAACCGGCCACCGGCGGAGCCGCCAACAGAAAACCCATCTGGGAAATCGTACTCCAAGCCAGGGTGCGCTTCGTATCCAAGGCAAAAATGGCATAGATAACCCCCACCACCGCCGTAATGACACCAAATAACCGTACCGTCGGATTCGCCGCTTCCACCAACAGGGCAATACGCACCAAGGGAAAAACCCCCGCCTTCACCACAACCCCCGACATCAAGGCAGACACCGGAGCTTCAGATTCCCCATGGGTCAAGGGTAGCCAAAAGCCCATGGGAAAAATGCCTCCCTTCACCAATAGGGCCATCGTAATCAGGGCGTAGGCTTCGGGCGGAGACCCCTTTAAACCCACAAATGCAAAGGAATGGTGAGTTTGATAGACCAACATCGCCCCCACGAGGTAGAACAGCATCGCCACGTTACTGACAAACAGATAGCGAATGCCCACCCAAAGACTCCGATGGGAGCGGCGATAGGTCATTAACAAAAAGGCCGCAATGCTCAACACCTCCAACGCCACATACAGACTGATCAAGTCCGCACTAATCAAGGCCGCATTGACACTACTGTGCAATATCAAGGTCTGGGCATAGAAGGCCGCCGCTTTGTCCTTTTGCCAACAGTACAACACCACCGCCAGGGTGACCAGGGCATTGGTCAAAATAAAAAAGGCTGTCAGGTCATCCAGCAGGAGCGTGACCCCAAAGGGCGGAATGAGGGTCAGGGTTTGAGACTGCTCTCCCCCAAACAACCACAATCCATAGCCCAGGGATAAAACCCCGGCGATCGCCGCCAAACTTCGGCGTAACTGAGGCAACAGATAGATCAGAAAACCCAATCCAAAGGGAGCCGTCAACCACAGAAGCGTTAGTAACGTCATGGAGTATTGACCCGTTCAATCTCGCGGGTATCGAGGGTAGGATGGCTCTGGGACAATTTCATCGTACCCACTAGCATCAAAGCCTGAATCGAAAGCCCAATGACGATCGCCGTCAAAATGACCGCCTGGGGAACCGGGTCAGCATAGGGAGCCGCAGGATGACGCGAAAGGATGGGAGTTAATAGTCCGGGTTGGGTGGCCGCCAGCACAAAATAAGCCACAATGCCCGTACTCATTAAGTCCATTGCCACAATTTTCATCACCAGATTGCGTTTCCACAGTACGCCCCAAAATCCCAGGAGAATTGTCGTTAAAATGAGGGCTTCTAACATACGCAATGATCGAGGAGTAAAAATTGACAACCCTAGGGGAAAAACCCCAGATAGGTCACGGGTCTAAATCGTTAAAGGAGGAATTAGCCTAGAAAATTTAAGCAGATTCCGGGTTTAATCCTGAACGTTTCAACCGAAAAACAAAGAATCGGAGTTAATCCTTTGGTTGATCATATCAGTTGCCCTAGAAGCCCTGGGGAGACAATCTATAGAACTTTTCAATAGTTAGACTGCCTTAATTGTTAACCGGGGACTCTCGACCAGCCCCATCTTCCGTCCTGCTTAACCCGCCAGAAACGTACAGGATTGTCGCAGAGCCTCTTGCAACATCACCTGATACTCCGCTTCCGCAAGCGTGTAGGCTCCAAACCGTTCTAAATGGGGATTTTGGATTTGGGCATCAAATAACCGGAAACCCCGGCGACGTAAATGTTCCACTAACTTGACCATGGCCACCTTAGACCCCTCCGGAATCCGATAAAACATAGACTCCCCAATAAACGCCCCCCGAATCGCAATCCCTAAAATGCCCCCCGCCAGGCGATCGCCCTCCCAGGTTTCAAAACTATAGGCCCAACCCGCTTGATAAAGTTGCCCATAAAGGTCTAATAATTGATCCGAAATCCAGGTACTTTCCCGATCCGCACACCCTTCACAGACCGCCCGAAAATCCCGATTAATGGCCACCTGAAAACGATTTTGATTCAGTACCCGTTGCAAAGATTTGGGATAACGAAACTGGTGATCCAGGGGAATCAGGGCATGGGCCGTACTTGAATACCAACCTAATTGACCCGACTCATCGGCCATCAAAAAATAACCGTTAGCATAGCCTTGGATAATATCCCGCAAATTAAACCGAGGGGCCATCATTCTTTAAAGCTGGGTTAATTTCAGCCATTCTCGTGAGGGAATTTTGAGCCGAATTTCGCTTGATTTTAGGAAACAAGTCCAGCTTCCATTGTAAAGTATTAACAAATTTTTGATGGTTTTCGAGGATCAACGACCACTATGGGGCAATTCGTTAAATCGGAGGGGCAACGTCCAGACAAAGGGTTCTGGCCATCGTTACGCGAAAATGGTCTGTTACTGCTGATCGCTCTCATCATGGCCTTTTGTCTGCGTACCTTTGTGGCGGAACCGCGTTTTATTCCTTCCGACTCCATGGTTCCCACCCTGGCCAAAGGCGATCGCCTGGTGGTCGAGAAAGTGTCCTATCATTTTCATCCCCCCCAACCCGGAGACATTATTGTTTTCAGTCCTCCTGAACTATTGCAAGCCCAGGGCTATGACCCAAACCAAGCCTTTATCAAACGAGTCATCGGGACAGCGGGGGACATCATCGAGGTTAAAGACGGTCAAGTTTATCGCAATCAAGCCCCCCTCCAGGAAAACTATATTTTAGAAAATCCGAGGTATCGCCTTCCGCCCCTACAGGTTCCCCCCGGCCATTTATTTGTCATGGGTGACAATCGCAATAACAGCAATGATTCCCATATTTGGGGCTTTTTACCCCAGGATCATGTGATTGGCCAGGCAATTTTTCGCTTTTATCCCTTGACTCGTTTAGGCGCTTTGAACAATCGGGAAACCCTGACAGAGGGCCTTGGGTCTCCTTAACTTACCGACATTTGGAGTTTAAACCGCGTCCAAAAAGCATGAAAATCAACCCCATCCCGGCCCAAAATTCCCTCTCCGTCGTTATCCCGGTCTATAACGAAGTGGAGACGATCGCCAATGTGATTGAAGCCTTACTGAAACTGCCGGAATTGTTGGAAATTGTGGTGGTGAATGATGGTTCCCAGGATGGCACGGACAAAGTTCTCGACCAATTAGCCGAGCAATATCCCCCCTTAAAAGTGGTTCATCATCCCCTCAATCGGGGCAAAACGGCGGCCTTAAAAACGGGTTTTCGGCTCACGGAAGGGGCGATCGTTATTGTGCAAGATGCGGACTTGGAATATGACCCCCAGGAAATTCCGGAAGTCATTTCTCCCATTTTGCAAGGGAAAGCAGACGTGGTTTATGGTTCCCGTTTTCTCGTTAGAAAAGCCGCTAGGGTTTTATATTTTTATCACTTTTTAGCAAATAAGTTTTTAACCTTTCTCAGCAATTTATTAACCAATGTCAATATGACCGATGTGGAGACCTGTTATAAAGCTTTTCGGGGAGAAATTATCCGCAATATGATTATCGAATCCAAAGGATTTGGTTTTGAAATTGAAGTAACGGCTAAAGTAGCTAAACTCAATTGTCGAATTTATGAAGTGCCGATTAGTTACTACGGACGCACCTACGAGGAAGGTAAAAAAATTGGTATGAAGGATGGGATTCAAGCCATTGGGTATATTATTTATTATAATTGCTTTCGGAGTGTGAAATCTTCCTTTAAATCCTATCCAGAGTCACCACGTTAAGGGTCGGTTTGAAAAGGGGCAGGGTCAGTAAAAGATCTCCCTAAATCCCCCTTAAAAAAGCTACTGTTTACACACATCTTGAAAAAAGATAAGTTTTTAGGTTTGATCCCCCTTGTATCTTAAAGGAAGAGTGGTAGACCGATAACCCCCTTGGTCATTGAAACCGAGATTTAGTCTAGGTCGCCACTCAATTACTTCAAAAACTCGAAAAATCGCTGGGGTCAAG
>JAYKIP010000178.1:0-11691 GCA_035286205.1 Merismopediaceae cyanobacterium | reverse complement strand
AGGTGGGGAGTAGGCTCCCCGAAAACCCCTAACGCTTACCACTTCAATAAATTAAACTGCTCCATATCCACTGTCTCACGATTACGGTAAATGGTCAGAATAATTGCTAAACCAACCGCCGCTTCTGCTGCTGCTACTGTAATTACAAAAACCGCGAATAGTTGCCCCTTAATGCCAGACGGATCGAGAAAATTAGAAAATCCCATTAAATTGAGATTGACCGCATTCAATAACAACTCAATAGACATTAAAACCCGCACCGCGTTACGACTGGTAATTAAGCCGTAAATCCCGATACAGAACAGGGCCGCCGCCAAAATCAGACAGTATTGTAATTGCATAGAACCTCAGTGATAGAAAATGATTTTTAAAACCTTACTTTTCTGCCCCAGTTAACTCCCGTGGCCGTTCTGGTAACGTTAACGCAGTAGCTGTCGTATCTTGAGGCGTTAACTCAGGAATTAAGTCTCGACGCGCTAAAATAATCGCTCCGACCATCGCCATTAATAACAACACTGAAGCTAATTCAAACGGCAACAGAAAATCACTAAAGAAATGTTTGCCAATCTCGACAATCGTATTATCAATCGTGGAAGCCGTTGTCGCTAAAGACCAAGGGGTAATTAAAATCATCGTACCGAGCAAACCGAAAATGCCCAGGCAGACTAAACCCGTCGCCGCATTCCGTAACCAACGTCCAGGAATCTTGCTAAAATCTTCCCGTTTATTCACTAACATAATGGCGAATAAAATCAGGACGTTAATGGCTCCCACATAAATTAAAATCTGGGCCGCCGCCACAAAATCGGCATTTAATAAAATATAAATTCCGGAAATGCTAATAAAAACGCCCCCCAAAAGGAAAGCTGAATAAACAATATTGGAGAGAAGAACCACTCCCAGGGCCGCACCGATGACCAAAGCTGCCAAAATGGCAAAGGATACGACCTGAACACCTTCTGCTAAATTCACCGCTTAACTGTCTCCTTTAAAAACCTAAAAAATAATCAATAGGGGAAAATTCCCCTGAAGTCTAGGATTGCTTAATTTCTTCAGGACGTTGCCCCGATCGCTGACTACCGGCGGGTAAATCATGGGGTTCAATAACACCTTTGGGTAAATAGCCTAATTCCCGTAGGGGAGTCACCATCGGATCTTGGGTTACTTTATAGGGTAAACGACCGAGGGCCACGTTATCGTAATTTAATTCATGGCGATCGTAGGCGGCCAGCTCATACTCTTCGGTCATGGAAAGGCAGTTGGTCGGACAGTATTCCACACAGTTACCACAGAAAATACAGACCCCAAAATCAATACTGTAATGTTTGAGTTGTTTTTTCTTAATGGCCTTATTAAATTCCCAATCCACGACGGGTAAATTAATGGGGCAAACCCGGACACACACTTCACAGGCAATACACTTATCAAATTCAAAGTGAATTCTGCCGCGAAACCGCTCCGAAGGAATTAATTTTTCGTAGGGATACTGTACCGTAATCGGACGGCGACTCATGTGGTCGAAGGTTACGGCTAATCCTTGGCCAATATATTTGGCCGCTTGTAACGTTTCCTTGGCGTAATCACCAACTTGTTTGAGGACATTAAACATGGGATTAACAGGGGTCAGGGATTCAATAGACAATGATCGGGGAGTGATGGCTCCGGGAGTTTAACCGCCAAAGGCTACGGGAAAAGCAAGTTTTAAAGCCGCCGTAATCAGCAGGTTGGCTAAGGAGACGGGCAACAGGAATTTCCAGCCAAAATTGAGTAACTGGTCAATGCGGACACGGGGCAATGTCCAACGGCAAAGGATGGCTAAAAAGATTAAGAAATAAGATTTAAAGACCATCATAATGATACCCAGGGAAGCCGTCAAAACTTGTAACCAGGAGGTGGTTTCACTAACTCCCAACCAACCGGCAAATTTATCTAACGGGACGGGAAATTCCCAGCCACCTAAATACAGTAAGGAAAAGACGAGGGCCGAAAGAACAAGGTTCACGTAGGAACCCACATAAAACAACCCAAATTTCATGCCGGCGTATTCCGTTTGATACCCTGCCACTAATTCTTCTTCGGCTTCGGGTAAGTCAAAGGGTAAGCGTTCACACTCTGCCAAGGCCGCGATCCAGAAGATGATGAAACCAACGGGTTGTCGCCACACATTCCAACCGAGAATGCCTAGGCCGGCCTGTTGATCCACAATGTCAATGGTGCTGAGGCTGTTGGACATTAAGGCGATCGCCAAGACCGAAAGAGCCAAAGGAATCTCGTAACTAATAGACTGGGCGGCGGCCCGTAATCCCCCTAACAGGGAATATTTATTATTTGAAGCATAACCGGACATTAATAAACCGATGGGCGCGATACTGGACAGGGAAATCCACAGAAAGATCCCCACATTCAAATCCGTAATCACTAAATTCTGCCCAAAGGGAATAATCAAATAGGACAAAAAAACGGGTAACACCACTAACACCGGGCCCAGGGTAAATAACCAGGGATCAGCCTTCGCGGGAACCACATCTTCCTTAAACACTAACTTAATGCCATCTGCCACGGGCTGTAGTACCCCTAGGGGGCCAGCATATTCCGGGCCAATGCGCTGTTGAGCGGCGGCGGAGATTTTGCGCTCCAACCAGACCACCACCAAAACGCCTACGGTCGCCCCAATAATCATCAAAATGGACGGGAGGGGAATCCAAAGAGCTTTAGCTACGCCGGGGGGTAAGCCCAGGGCCTGGAGGGATTCGAGAAAACTATTTTGAAGGTCAATTCCTGCGTTCATGTTGCCGAGGGTTTTCTAAGAAAACGAGATAGAGGGGCAAGGAGAGAAACTGTATAAAATTCCTAGCCTAGTATAGCCTTGTCGCGTCAATACCTTGGCAGTCTTGCCTAGAGATTCTGACTATGCTCAGGATAGGGTTTTCTTTACTTGTTTCTCTCGTTTCATCCCGTTCGGGAAGGATGGCCTTGACCCTAGGCGATCGCCGTTGACCGTTTGCGACGATAGGTTTTCGTGACGGGGGCCTCTTCCGAGGACTGGGGACGTTCAATCACCGGTTTACGCTCAGATACCGGCTTACGCTCAGATACCGTGCGGGGGGCGGCCAAAACCTTCGACCGGGGGGTTACAGAATGCCCACTGGGAATGGCGATCGCCTTTTCCGTCTGTAACAGGAATAAGACCATGGGACTACTTTGTAATTCCCGTCTGACCAAACGCTGGATTGCCCCTTCTAGCTCAAACCGTAATTTATCCCAGGCAATCTCTTGCTCCTGACCCTGGGCAAACTCTGGCCAACGCTCGGCCACAAATCGCTCCACCGTCCGAATAATTAATTGTTGGAACAGGAGTGGCTCAACGGTCATCACCACGCCCCGCAGATGGACTTCCGGAGTCGCTAATAACGTCCCTTCACTGCTAATCGCCGCCGCAACGGTGACCACGCCATCCTCCGCCAATCGTTGTCGTTCCACCATGATATGTTCATGGACAATCCCCGCTTGATCCACCAATTCAATCCCAGACGGAACTTGACCGGCAATCCGAATCCGTTCCGGGGAGACTTCCACCATATCGCCGTTATTAATAATCACCGTATTGTCCTTGGGCATTCCCATCGCCTGGGCCATCTGGGCGTGTTTAACCAACATCCGATGTTCCCCATGGACCGGGATAAAGAATTGGGGCTTGGTTAAGGCCAGCATGAGTTTATGTTCTTCCTGGGAACCATGCCCGGAAACGTGAATGCCTTTATCCCGTCCGTAGATCACATTAGCCCCCTGCATCATCAAACGGTCAATGGTGTTAACCACAGCGATCGTATTACCGGGGATGGGATTGGCTGAAAAAATAATCGTATCCCCTTCCCGCACCTTAATTTGAGGATGTTCCCCCTTAGAAATGCGGGTCATGGCCGCGAGGGGTTCTCCCTGGGAACCGGTGGTCAGGATTAACAGTTGTTCATCCGGCAGGTTGCGACTGGCCTTCAGGGGAATAAACAAATCATCAGGACATTTAATATAGCCTAGTTGTCGGGCATGGGCAATCACATTCAGCATTGAGCGACCGACTACGGCCACTTTCCGGCGATGCTTAAGGGCCAAACTGAGAATGATATTGACCCGATGCACCGAGGAAGCAAAGGTGGTCACCATTAACCGTCCCCTGGCTTGGGTAAAAACGCGGTCTAAATTCGGCGTAACGGATTGTTCTGAAGGGGTTGTGCCAGGCACTTCCGCGTTGGTGGAATCACTGAGTAAACAAAGCACTCCTTTTTCGCCGTACTCTGCTAATCGTTGTAAATCAAAATGTTCCCCATCTACCGGCGTATGGTCAATTTTGAAATCTCCACTGTGAATCACTACGCCAAGGGGAGTATGAATTGCCACACTAAAACTATCAGCAATGGAATGGGTATTGCGAATAAACTCAACAACAAAGGATTTACCTAGACGGACTAATTCCCTGGGTAAAACACTGTGCAATTTTGTGCGATTCTCTAAGCCCACTTCTTCCAATTTGTCGCGGAGGAGAGCCATGGCTAAACGCGGGCCATAAATGATCGGAATTTCAAATTGTTTGAGGTGATAGGAAATGCCGCCAATATGATCTTCGTGACCATGGGTGACAATCATGCCTTTGATTTTGTGGCGATTTTCCCGCAGGTAAGTCATGTCTGGTAAGACAACATTAATACCGTGCATTTCATCGTTAGGGAAGGCAATCCCCGCATCTAACAGGATAATTTCATCGTCGTATTCAAAAACGCAGGTATTTTTGCCAATTTCGTGTAAACCGCCGAGGGGAATAATTTTGAGATTTTGGGTGGATGTTGTGGTCATTTTCCTCCAGAAAGGTAGGTAAGGTTAAGTAAAAGAAAATTCGTAGGCAAAACTGAGGGGTTTTAATCCCATAATCCTAAATTGAGGAGAACTATTGAGGATGACAGAGGGATAAAGGCTAACCAATCGTTAATCAGGGGTAGAGAAATATTTAAGTGTTAAATCGCTTTTATCAATCATTCCAGCCATAGCCCAAGCGTTACTCGACTGGCATTTTCGAGACAATTTTTAGATCATTTAATAACTCAAATAGTCATTTTTCTATCAATCAACTTGTAGGGATCATTTCTCCTATTTCTAACACATTTTCCTCACTTTGACAAGCATTCTTAGGTATTTTTCGGGGATTTGGGTCATTAGGGCATCGGGGCAGTTACGCCGGTAGTAAATTGAGTTGTGTAAGAATAGCGGCCAGTTTCTGTTGATCGCTTTCACTGATATTACTAAGGGGCGATCGCACACCACCGAGTTCCCACCCCTGAAGATTTAAAGCGGCTTTAACGGGAATGGGGTTGGTAGTACAAAACAAAACTTTAAACAGAGGAAAAAGCTGAAGATGTAACTGTAGAGCCTCCTGGTGTTGCCCTGCCACAAACTGTTGCACCATAGATTGAATAGCCGAGCCAACGAGATGACTGGCCACACTCACAACCCCGGCTCCCCCGACCGCTAAAAGGGGCAAGGTCAAACTATCATCCCCGGAATAAATGGCAAAATTCGGATCGGTTAAGGCGCGAATTTGGGAGGCTTGATCGAGACTGCCACTGGCTTCTTTGATGGCCACAATATTATCAATTTCTGCCAGTTTAGCCACCGTTTCTGGTAGTAGGTTCTGCCCCGTCCGTCCCGGAATGTTATAAAGCATTAACGGCAGGTCACAACTAGCGGCGATCGCCTGGAAATGCTGATATAGTCCCTCCTGGGGCGGTTTATTGTAGTAGGGAACCACCTGGAGGGAACCATCTACCTGAAATTTGGCGGCGGTTTGGGTGGCTTCAATGGCTTCTTGGGTAGAATTAGACCCCGTTCCCACAATGACCTTGGCGCGATCGCCCACGGCCGACTTCACCACTTGAAATAACTGATGTTCTTCGTCCCAACTGAGAGTCGGAGATTCCCCCGTCGTACCGCAGACCACCAGCGCATCACTCCCCTGGGCAACCAGGTAATCCGCTAGGGCTTCCGCTTTGGCATAATTCACCTGACCTTCTGGGTCAAAGGGAGTCACCATCGCAGTAATCACACGGCCAAAGGGGGGATAACTCATAGAAAAAGGAACGTCAATCCGTCAATAAAAAGTCTAAACAAACGAAGTATTCACCGGGCATCACCTCCATCATCCCAGGCGATCGCCCAGTTCAGAGGCTCACAGAACCTAGCCCGCCACCAATAACTCGGCAATCTGTACCGCATTGAGCGCGGCCCCCTTGCGAATTTGATCGCCACAGAGCCACAGTTCCAACCCCTCAGATAGGGAAATATCCTGACGAATCCGACCCACCAACACCTCATCTTTACCCGTAGCATCAATGGGCATGGGAAAATAATTCGCTTGCCAATCTTCGCGGAGTTCCACCCCTGGAGCTTGGGCTAAAATTTCGCGGGCTTTTTCCACCGGGAAAGGAGCAGAAAACTCCAGATTAACGGCTTCGGAGTGGGCCCGGAGGACGGGAACCCGAACACAGGTGGCCGTGATCCGCAGGTCAGGGGCTTGGAAAATTTTACGGGTCTCATTGACCATCTTCATTTCCTCTTCACAGTAACCCCAATCAGTCAAAGGGGAATTGTGGGGAAATAAATTAAAAGCCAACGGATAGGGTAACACTTCAGCTTGGGGCGGCTCCCCCTGGAGAATAGCCCGACTTTGATGCTTCACCTCTTCCATGGCCCTCGCTCCGGCTCCACTGGCGGATTGATAGGTGGCGATCACCATTCGTTGAATCGGTTGGACTTGATGGAGGGGATACACCGCAACCCCTAGCAAAATCGTCGTACAGTTTGGATTCGCAATAATCCCCTGATGCTCAAACGCGGCTGTGGGATTAATTTCTGGAACCACGAGAGGCACGGTCGGCTCCAGGCGAAAGGCACTGGAATTGTCAATCATGACGGCCCCCGCCTCGACAATGGTTTTTGCCCAGGCTTTAGAACTAGACCCCCCCGCCGAAGCCAGAACCAGATCCACATCCCGAAAAGCATCTTCATGAACCGCCTCCACGACGAAATCCTGCCCTTGGAATGACAGCGTTTTACCGGCGGATCGGGGTGAAGCCAACAATTTCAAATCCTTCAGGGGAAACTGTCGCTGGTCGAGTAATTCCAATAATTCCGTGCCAACGGCTCCCGTCGCCCCTAAAATCGCCACACGGACTGGCTTGGATAACGTTTTGGACAAATTAGACAAATTTTCCGTCTCCTCGATAAATCAATGGGTAATGCAAAACTGAATGTCAAACGGAATCGAAACAAGACTGGAGGGGAGGCATTCTTAAACCGTTACTGTTATCTTCCAAGGTCTCCGAATTCATTTTTTGCCCGGTTTAGACCGAACCGACACCGCCCTTAGCGGGCAAAACTTTGACGAAATGGGTACGGTGGGATTGTTCTCGCTTTTGAGACCAGGGTCAATGTTCCCGTGAATAGCTTGAGGAACAGCAAAACCGACTCTTTGCGCCCCTTTCTCGCGTTATCCCATTGTCCCGACCATCAGAAAACATTTCTTTCGCGTCCCCTTCTGTAATATCATTGGAAAGGCTGATTTGAAAAATTGTTTCCGCTTCTGGCAATTCTGGATAATCGCTTCGAGGTGAATGCCCGATCGCTTTTACAGCATACCATGAGCAGCCCCTTAGACAAGCCTTAACCTGAAAATCAAGCTGCTCTAGTCATTATATCGTTTACTAGTCGAGATCAGACATCAATGAAAGTTACCCAGGAAAAACTCCCTGACAGTCAAGTGGGTTTAAATATCGAGGTTCCTGCTGACCAATCCCAACGGATCTACGAAAGAGTGGTTCAGAATTTAGTCAAAACGACTCGTTTGCCGGGGTTTCGGCCAGGGAAAGTTCCTCGTCAAATTTTGATCAAACAACTTGGCCCTAGTCGGGTCAAAGCCATGGCCCTAGAAGAATTACTAAAGGAAAGTATTGAAAAGGCGATCGAACAGGAAAACCTAGACGTTCTCGGCAATTACGATATCAAACCCAGTTTTGAGGAGTTAGTCGAGCAGTTTACGCCAGGGGAAATTTTCAATTTTGCGGCAACAGTGGATGTTGAGCCAGAAGTTATTTTAACGGCGTACCAGGAGTTAAGTATTCAAGCGGAAGAAACGGTCTTTGATCCCCAAGCTGTTGAGGACTGGTTAGAACAGCGTCGTGAACAGGTGGCGGATTTAGTCCCGGTGGAAGACCGGCCCGCCCAAAAAGATGATGTGGCGATTATTGACTTCCAAGGGTACCTCACCACTGAAACGGGGGAAAAAGGAGAGGCGATCGCCGAAGTCAAAGGAAGCGATTTCAAAGCCGAATTAAGTGATGGGAAATTAGTCGAAGGCATGGCCGAAGGCATAACGGGCATGAACCTAGAAGAAACCAAGGACGTGACTGCCCAATTCCCCGCCGATTATCCCCTGGAAAGTGTCGCGGGCCAAAAGGTTGTCTTTGAAGTCACCCTAAAAGAATTAAAAACCAAGGAACTGCCCGACCTGGACGATGATTTTGCCGCAGAGGTTAGCGAATTTGAAACCCTAGAGGAATTACGGGAAAGTTTGACCCAAGGTTATCAGGAAGAGGCGGAGCAAGCGACAACGAATAGCATCCACGAGGCCATCATTGAAAAATTATTAGAACTCAATGATTTTCCCTTACCCGAAGTACTCATTCAAGAAGAAAGCAACCGGGTATTACAGCAAACCGCCATGCAAATGGAACAGATGGGCCTCGATATTCGCGCCCTCTTTACCCAGGAAAATTTGCCTCGATTGCGGGAAAATGCCCGACCGGAGGCCATTCGACTCATCAAGCAAGAGTTGATCATGAGCAAAATTGCTGAACTGGAAGAACTCAAACCCGAAGAGGCGGCCCTCGAAGAACGCTTTAAGGAACTTAGCCGGCAATTGCAAGGGGAAAGTATTGACCCCACTAAACTCTTTTCCTTGGTGTACAGCCAATTACGAACCGAAAAAGTGCTGGAGTGGTTACAGGAAAAAGCCACTGTTGAGTTAGTTCCCAAAGGTACGCTGAAGCCCCTAGAGGAAGAAGGGGAAAGTGAAGAAGCTGAGGCGACCGAGGAAGCCACTGCCACCGAAACGGTTTAAGTTTTGTCAATCAGGCGGGGAATCGTCAAGATTTGATGAGGATTTTCGCTGACAGGGGCGATCGAAGTTCTTTCCTGATGGTAAAACCATTACAGTAAAGGAAGTACTTCTATAGCCATTGCTTTTGAGGCGTAACCCTATGGACTCTGTTCTGGAAAACCGAGACTACACCCTGATGATTGATAAAAGTAGTAGCATGGCCACCGCCGACCTGCCAGGGGGAAAAACTCGTTGGCAAATAGCCCAGGAGTCCACCCTCGCCCTGGCTCAAAAGTGTGAAGCCATTGATCCCGACGGCATTACGGTATATCTCTTCTCTGGGCGTTTTAAACGCTATGACAACGTTAAATCCGATAAGGTCGCCAGTATCTACGCGGAAAATGAGCCGATGGGACGCACCGACCTGGCTAGTGTTTTACAGGATGGTTTAAGCAATTATTTCCAACGTAAGGCGGCCAAACAAACCAAAGCCAATGGCGAAACTTTTTTGGTGATTACCGATGGCGAACCCACCGACCACAAAGCCGTCATCCGCACCATTATTGAAGCCGCGAATCAAATTGACCGTGATGAGGAGTTGGCTATTTCCTTAATCCAAGTTGGTCACGATAAAAAAGCCATGGCCTTTCTCAAAGCCCTGGACGATCAACTCCAAGAAGCCGGGGCCAAATTTGATATTGTGGATACCATTACGGTGGAAGATATGCAGGATATGAATTTGAGCGATGTTCTGCTCAAAGCGATTACGGACTAAGATGGCCATGGATGGCTAACCAAAGACAGGGCGGTTCGGCGTTGGTATAAAGCACTCGATGCCGTTGATGGGCCGGAATGAGGCAATAGTCCCCCGCCTGGAGGATTTGCTGGGTTCCGTCACCGTATTCGAGACAGGCCTGGCCCTGGAGAAGCAGTACCCATTCATCCTGGGGCTGGTCATACCAGGGGCCGGGTTCCCTCTGTTCTGGGGAAAGAATGCGTTCAATGTGAATTTGTGGGGTTTTGAGGAGAGTTGCAAATTGTTCGCCCTTGGGTAACGGATCGGGGAGTTGCCACAGGTTATTCATGGGTGATGATCTGGATGATGGGCTTAATGATGAGTTTGCAGAGGGAAAAAGACCGGGGGGAAGATGGGTTTTGTTAAGATTTGTTATGATTTTAAGCGGTTAGTCCCGGATTTCTAAACCTTTAAGCATAAATAACGGATGTTAAACGACCAGTTGCAACAACTCCAAGCCCTTTTTCAGGAGATGGATCGCGCCTTGATTGCCTATTCCGGCGGGGTAGATAGTGCGTTAGTGGCCAAAATTGCCTTTGATGTGTTGGGCGATCGCGCTTTGGCCATTACTGCCGTTTCCCCTTCTTTGTTGCCGGAGGATTTAGCCGAGGCGGAGGAGCAAGCAGACTGGATTGGCATTCCCCACGAATGGGTGGAAACCCAGGAAATGCAGAATCCTAATTACACCAGTAATCCGGTGAACCGTTGTTATTTTTGTAAGAGCGAGTTGCACGATACCCTGAAACCCTTGGCCCTGGCGAGGGGTTATGACTATGTGGTGGATGGGGTCAATGCCGATGATTTACAGGATTATCGTCCAGGGATTCAAGCGGCCCAGGAACGGGGAGTGCGATCGCCTTTAGCCGAGGTGGGATTAAGCAAACTGGAAGTCCGGCAATTATCCCAACAATTAGGCTTGCCCTGGTGGAATAAACCGGCTCAACCCTGTTTGAGTTCCCGATTTCCCTACGGTGAAGCGATTACGCCCTCTAAATTGCATCGGGTGGGACGAGCCGAAATGTATTTACGACGGTTAGGGTATCAACAATTACGGGTGCGATCGGAGGGAGAAACGGCCCGCATTGAATTACCGGCCCACGAGATTGTCACCTTTTTACAAGCAACGGATCGAGAAGCCCTCGTGCAAACCTTTCAAGACTTAGGGTTTCAGTACGTCACCTTGGATTTAGAAGGCTTTAAAAGCGGTAAATTAAATCGTGTCTTAACGCCGGTTTAAAGAAGATGCCCCGTCTTCGATGGCTCTTGGTATCTGACCAAGGGCGTAACCGCTTAATGCTATCCTGTTGTCGTGAACTACTCATTTCCGCTAACGCTGAGAAATGAGCTTCCTACCCAAAGAACTGCTTTCTATTCCGAAGAATAGCGAGTCTTACATTCTGGCGATAGGCGGACTCCCCAGTTCCTGAGGACAAAAATCACGGTTACAAAATACTTTGTATGTGTTTAGCTTGGTTTTCGCTATTTGTTGCCGTGTCAACCAGTCCAGTATATCAAAGTCGAAGTCAAGGCGCATCGGCGCAGCCCCAATCCGTTATCACTGAGATTGGGGACTTCCCGCACCATATTTCGTTAATCTAGTATTTTTACTCACTAATCCCTAACTTCCTATGTCTCAATGGCTGGCTGAATGGATTCCCCAAATAATGAACCAAATGGGTTACTTGGGGATTGCCTTGTTAATGTTTTTAGAAAATTTATTTCCCCCGATTCCTTCGGAATTAATTATGCCCCT
>JAYKIP010000177.1:0-8708 GCA_035286205.1 Merismopediaceae cyanobacterium | reverse complement strand
AGTGTAAAGTCGAGGGAATCAGGGCAGACAATAGAGGTTCTGATGACTCATAGTTTTCCGCCCAAATCGGGTTTAGGAGTCTGAAACCCTTGTAAACTCGATGTTGTACTCTAAAAGCGTACTCCGTCCAAGATTTGCTATACTGCTTACTATGCCTTGGTTCCGAGTGTTTGGAGATGTCTAATGGACTAACCCCAGAAATTTTAGAAAAACTCCTAGAAAATGACTAGACCTCGCCTGGTTTTCGATACAAATGTCTTAACCAGTGGATTGCTAACCGACAACTCTGTCCCTCAAAAAATCTTTGATTACGCCCAAACCAAAGCTATTCTTCTTATCTCTGAAGAAACATTTCAACAATTAGCTGAAGTCTTAACACGATCTAAATTTGATCGCTATATCGCCCTAGAAAAAAGAGCAAAATTTCTTAACTTATTGAACCTAAAAGCTGAAATGATTGAAATAAAAACAAAAATTAATCTCTGTCGTGATCCTAAAGATAATAAATTTCTCGAACTCGCCGTCAATGGAAAAGCCAATTACCTAATTAGTGGCGATCAAGACTTATTAATACTAAATCCCTTTCAAAAAATCAGCATTCTCTCTCCCCAAGCATTTACATTAACGTCTGACTTTCAGCAGTAGAAACACCGTCCATCAAAACCTCATCAACTCTAACCCCATCTAAACTCTATAACTATGAAACCATCACCCTCCACAACTACCAACTCATCATCCCCCAATGGACAGGACTCCTCCTCGCCGGGATTACCTTCTCGCTTGTGGTATTAGATCAACTCCTACGGGGGCTTGTTCGCCTTGAAGAAGAGCAACGCCGAATTAAGCAAACAGAACGCGAGACTCGCCGAACTCGAATCGAAACTCGATACCGTATTGCAATCCTCCGATACCAACTTAACCCCAACAACTTCTACCGACAACAACTAGCCGACATTTTAGCCTTGTTAGCAGAATACCAAGACACCCTTTAAAACGTAGGGAGAGAGCAAAGCTTAAACTACGATTGTTGATGAAACCATTGGGTAATCCCGTCCGCGATCGCCTCCACTAACCGCTCCTGTTCCTGGGGATTCGTAATCCATTCAAACTCCTGGGGATTAATCATAAAGCCCAATTCCAATAACACCGCCGGCGCGGTATGGGGACGAGCTAACGCTAAATTATTCCAGTAAACCCCGTAGGAAGGACGATTTAAGGCTTTCACCAAATAACTTTGTAAAAAATTGGCTAAATCCTGGGATTGGGGCTGATACCAGAACGTACTAACCCCCTTCGTTTTAATCGGATCGCCGCCATCAGGGAGAGAGTTGTAATGAATGGAAAGAGCAATATGAGGTTTTATCGTATTGATTTGGTTAACTCGTTCGGGTAGGGAAACCGTCACATCCCGATCGCGGGTCAGATAAACCGTCGCGCCCCGTTGCTGGAGAAGTTGAGCCAATTTCTGGGAAATTAATAAATTAATGGCCTTTTCTGGGTAACCATTGGGCCCGATCGCCCCCGGTTCAGTACCACCATGACCGGGATCTAAGAGAATGACTGCTCCTTGTAACGAATTTTGATCCGTTGTTAAAGTTGGGGGATAACGCAACGTAAGAATTAAACTACTGCCTTCATAACGGAGGTCATAACCCCATTGTTGCGGTGATTTAAAATAGAAATTATAGCGAATCTGATTTTGGGGTAATGCTTGCCAATTTAACTGTTGAATAATCGGGTCATTATCGAGGCGAATCGTATCCGTTTGGGCAACCGTATTATAAAGCGTTAAACTGAGTTTATTGGGGTCTTGTTTAACACTAATAGGAACTGGATTTTGCAGAGGAAAAATAATTTCAGTCGCGTTGGGCGTTTGCCGATAATTAATACTACGAATTAAGGATTGAGGAGCCGTTTTCCGGGTTAAAGTGCGGGTTTCACTCGCCTTGATCCAGCCGCCATAATCTAAACGTAGCCAATCTCCTTCCGTCCCGGTCACACTGGCTTGGGTTCCCTGGGGTAAGGGCGTTAAACGACTATGATCCGTTGAGGGGCCTGTCCTAGCGACACCGGGATTCGTCGTGACTTCAATTACCTGGGGTTGATTCGGATCAAGAATGGTCACTGCTCCCGGACCGGTTGCCGCGATCGCCTGATTAGCCGTTTGAAGTTGAAAAATAGGACTGCCTAAATTCCCCAGTTGAGTAAAACGACGACAGCCTTGGTAGGTGGTAATCGGCTCCGGTACCGGTTGATTAGCATTATTTAAAACGGCATTATTGGCCGGTAATTGAACCGTAGCATCCTGGGACGTTAACGCAATCTTTTGATCCGCTAATTGTACCGTGACCACACTGTTGGCTGGGGCGATCGCCGAGAAACAAATTGGCTCAGAGGGAAGACGACTAATCGGTAAAGCGGGGGTCAAAGAATCGGTTGCAAACCCCAGGGTGGCCGGTAAAACGGGCGTGTTACTTTTCCGGATAATCGTGCGCGTCATCGTCTGGTCTCGATAGCGGAAAGTAAATTGATTTTCGCCGAATTGCAGGGGATAGGTTACGGCAAAATAGCCGAGGGAACTTCTTTCGACAGGGCGATCATTCAGGGTGACCGGAGCATCCGGTTGAGCCGACCCCACAAAAAAAATTTGGCTCGCCGTCGTCGTGTGATTATTCGGAGGATAAGCTAAAAAAAGGGATTGTTCGGTTTGCGCTTGAACCATCGTTGCAGGGAAGACAAAAAGGCTGATGGGAGCCAACAAAAAATATCTGACCATGACTAAAGTTCTCTATAGCAAAGTCCCCCATTTTCAGGGGGATTGAGAGGGGGATTAAGGGTTATTTCACATCCAACAATTCCACTTCAAAAATCAGGGTCGCATTGGGAGGAATCACACCCCCGGCTCCCTGCGTTCCATAGCCTAAATCCGGCGGAATAATTAAGGTACGTTTGCCCCCAACTTTCATGGTCATTACACCTTCATCCCAACCCTTGATCACTTGACCCACCCCAATTTGGAAGGAAAAGGGGCGACGACCAATCGAACTATCAAAGACATCCCCATTCGTTAATTTGCCGGTATAATCCACTTTGACGGTTTTACCCGGAGCCGGAGAAACCCCCGTCCCTTCCACTTCATCAACATATTGCAAGCCGGAGGCAGTGGTCACGGTTTTTGGATCAGACATTTGACTTATTTCTTGAGAGGGATTAACGGCCAGGGTAGCGGTTGGGGTTACTTCTGTCGAGACAAAACTTGCCGTAATCTCCTGAACAGGAGCGGCGATCGCCGTTTTTTGAAAATAACTAAAAAGGGCAGAAGTCACCAATAAAAAGCTAAAAAATAGCACTACGGTTAAACTAATTAAAACATCTTTCATAAATTCGTTGGCCAACTAAATGATTTAATCCGAAAACAGGGAAAAAGCAGAAAACGAAGATCAAGCTCTATCGCCACCGTTGATTTTCTAACTCGCGTACCTGGCGTTCCAGACGGTCAATGCGGCCGCGCAATTCATCCACTTCCGACTGACGGGGAACCCCCAAATCCTGAAGCATATTGCGTAATTGACGTTCTAAATTGGCTTCCCAATGACCCTGTTCCGTTTTGACTTGATTGAGTAAATCATCCACAAAGGCTTGGGCTTGATCGGGATTAATTTTACCATCTTTAACCCATTGCTCACTGACTTCTCCGAGTTTTTCCGCAACCAGGGAGGTTGTCCCAATGCCCATGAGTAACAACTGTTGGAGCCAATCGTTCGAGTCCATAAAAATCCTTGAAAATCGTTGAGCTAAAGCTAATTTGCCGGGGAGATCCCCCAGTCTGAAAACGGAGTGAAAACAGACGGCGTTAAAACAGACTATAACGGGGCAGAGGTTTCGCCTTCCCAATCGGCACATTGCTCCGTTTCAACACCGTAGGGGTGCATCCCACACACCAGAATGCTGTTATTGTAAACCCGACCGTGATAGTGCTGACAGCCACGACAGGCAGGATGAACATTGGCGGCGGGGGGAATCTTGGGATTGAGCCAACCGTAGGCTTCTTCTTCGGCGGACGGGGGGGTCAGAGAGGAAAGCGGGGGATGAAACGGCTCTTCCTCTTCCCAAAGAAAGGCTAACGTCACCGTTAATTCCTGGGCTAGGGCTTCCCCCAAATCTTCGAGGGTTTCCTGGACTTCGGTGGTTAAATCCGCGATCGCCGTTGTGGTGGGTTCTAACCATTGATTGAGTAACCGCGTAAAATCGTCGGGCCAATGTTCCATAGATCTGTTCCTTGTTGCGTGATGGACAACCACCTTGATCACTGTTAAGACTGCCGTAACCGTTGCAATTCTGCCTGGAGGGCCTCGACTTGCTTGCGTAAATCCTCCACCTGTTCCGGGGATGATGGGGGTTTAGATACGGGGATAATCTCGGCATCTTCCTCATCCACAATGGTAATGGGACGCGGGGAATTAGGAGAAGCGGCCGGATCGGAGGGATGAACCCCGGTTTGGGCTTCCCGTAGTCGTTCCTCCACAAAACGCCGGGCCTCTTCGGTGGTCATTTCGCCCCGCTCCACTAACTCGTCCGCAAGTTTCTGAGCCTGGACTCTCAATTCCTGCAAGTTACTGCCCGCTTTTTCCGCCGCGTAGGAGGCAATGCCAACCCCCAAATACAGGGCTTTTTGCACCAGATCACGCATAGCTGTTTGATTGAGTAAGGTTATTTGGGTCACCCTTCTAGGATAAGCAGAAAGCCTAACGGACGACTACTTTTTTCGGAAAAATCGGGCGATCGCCGCCAACCCTGGCTTAACCCTTGGCTCTCCTAAAAAACCTGTGTCCAGCCCTGTTGACCGTCTTCCGTTTCCACGTAGATATAATTGCCGGAGCGTTGGTCAGGATAAACTTGTACCCATTCCCCCCGGCGTAATTCCCGCAGTACCCGTCCTTTGCCCGGTTGGCTCAACAGAACAGACGGGATTTTCACCTGTACCCGTTGCCCCTGGGAGGAGGGACTATTCGCCCCACTGATACTATTGGCCAATGTCCAGCCGCTTTGACCCGTCGGGGTAGAAAGATAAAGGTAAGGGCCCGATCGCCGTTGGGGAAAAACCATCACCGTTTCCCCCCGTTTTAACTCACGAATCACTCGACCCTGCCCCGGTTCAGTCATCAGGACGGACGACATTTTCACCTGGGCCATTTGCCCTCCCTGGGGATTGCCCCCGGCGTTACCCCGCTCCTCAATCCAGCCCCCCTGTTGCGTTTGAAAGGTACGAACGTAAAGAAAATTCCCTTGACGACTTTGGGGATAGAGGAGAATGACTTCCCCTGGATAAAGTTGCTCCAGGGTGCGTCCTCCCGGTTCCGCCAAAAGGTTGACGGGGTGGGTTAAACGGACTTTTTTACCTTGACCGTAGTTAGCGTTGGGATTCGTATTGCCCCAGGGCTGATTCCAGTTAGATTGATTAAATTGATTGAGGTTAAAGCGTTGACCCTGCAAACTGGCGATAGACTGTCCCCCATGGTGTTTGATAATATCGTTTTGAATCTGGTCGTATTGCCAACCTTTATAGAGGACGTTATTGGTTAAGACTTGTAGAGAATTATTATCAATGGGTTTATTAGTAATTTGATAAAAAACTTGACTGATTTCGTTTTCCACGTAATAGCGTTTATTACAGTCCTGAATTTGGGCTTGGGTCGTGGGATTACTACAGGTACTTTGGACACTGCCTTGCAATAAATCTTGCCAAAAGTCGGCTTTAGCCTGGGACACCCATAACGCATTGGCGGCGATCGCCAGGGAGAAACTACCCGTTAATAAAGCAGAAAAACGCATAGAGACCAAACTCCTTCAACAACAACCAGAAGAGACCGCTAATAATAGGGTACAATAAAGGGCTGTTTTCCGAAGAATAAGGTTTTAGCAAGTTATGGGTAGCACCTTTGGTCAATTATTTCGCGTTACTACCTTTGGTGAATCCCATGGGGGCGGCGTGGGGGTCATTATTGATGGGTGTCCTCCCCGTTTACCCCTCGACTTGTCGGAAATTCAACGGGAATTAGACCGTCGCCGTCCTGGGCAAAGTAAGATTACAACTCCTCGTAACGAAAGCGACACTTGCGAAATTTTATCCGGGGTCTTCCAAGGGCAAACCACCGGCACCCCGATCGCCCTCTTAGTCAGAAATCAAGATGCCCGTTCCCAGGATTACGATGAAATGGCGGTCAAGTATCGTCCCTCCCATGCCGATGCCACCTACGACGCAAAATATGGGATTCGGAATTGGCAAGGAGGCGGTAGATCTTCCGCACGGGAAACCATTGGCCGCGTGGCCGCCGGGGCGATCGCCAAGAAAATCCTAAACCAAGTCGCCGGGGTCGAAATTATCGGTTATGTCCAACGCATTCACCACCTCGAAGGGAAAATCAATCCCGATACCGTCACCCTAGCGCAAGTGGAAAGCAATATTGTGCGCTGTCCCGATAGTCAATGTGCCGAGCAAATGATTGACCTAATTGATCAAATTCGTCGGCAAAAAGACTCCATTGGGGGGGTCGTCGAATGTGTGGCCCGTCAGGTTCCCAAAGGATTGGGGGAGCCAGTGTTCGATAAATTAGAAGCCGATCTGGCCAAGGCCGTCATGTCCTTACCCGCCAGCAAAGGCTTTGAAATTGGTTCTGGATTTGCCGGGACTCTCCTAACCGGTAGCGAGCATAACGATGAATTTTATGTAGATGAGCAGGGGAATTGGCGGACTCGCACCAATCGTTCCGGGGGGATTCAAGGGGGCATTAGTAACGGTGAAAATATTATTATCCGGGTCGCCTTTAAACCCACTGCCACGATCGGCAAAGAACAGAGCACCGTCAGCAAAACCGGTGAAGCCACAACCCTTGCCGCCAAAGGCCGTCATGATCCCTGTGTCTTACCCAGGGCCGTACCGATGGTAGAAGCCATGGTGGCCCTCGTCCTGTGCGATCACCTATTGCGTTTTCAGGGGCAATGTAAAACCCTCCCCTAACCGCGCACTTACCGGGCAATAGTTGACAAACCCGAAAACAAATATTATCGTATAGTCAATTAGCGAAAATGCTCCTTGATCATTATGACTGCAACCACTTCCCCCACCATTCAAACCATTAGCCCCGTCGCCCTCCGTGAACTCTTAGTGCAAAATGCCGTTACCCTGATTGATGTACGAGAAGCTGGGGAGTATGTCGGTGAGCATATTAAAGGCGCGAAACTGTTTCCTTTATCCCAATTTGATCCCCAAACTTTACCCGTTGAAGGGGATAAACCCTTTATTTTAATGTGTCGGAGTGGGAATCGTTCCGGCCAAGCGGCCCAACGTTTAGTAGATGCCGGTGAGTCTGAAGTGATTCATTTAGCGGGAGGGTTAATGGCCTGGCAACAAGCAGGATTTCCCGTTGAAAAAAATGCTAAGGCCCCGATCAGTATCATGCGCCAAGTTCAGATGGTTGCTGGCTCTTTAGTGTTGGTCGGTGTGATTTTAGGGGTAACCGTTGCCCCGGCGTTTCTGGCCCTGAGTGGTTTTGTGGGAGCGGGATTATTATTTGCGGGAATTTCCGGCTCTTGTTTGATGGCCGATTTACTCTCGAAATTACCCTACAATCGCATTTCCTAACCCCTTAACCAGGTTGTGCAGTAACGGGTGAATAAGAACTATTGTTTGCCAAATATGTCTCACCTAAACCAACGCAGTATTAGGCGATTGGCACCACTTGAAGGCGTAGCCCAAGGGACTGTAAGACTTTAAGAACTGTAGCAAACTCTGGATTATCTTCGATGGACAAAGCTTCATAGAGGTTTTCACTCCCCAAGCCTGTTTCACGGGTAATATTTGTCATTCCTTTAGAGCGAGCAATATCGCCTAAGACGGCTACCACTAAGTTGGGATCACCCTCTTCCAGGGCCGCTTCAAGATAGGCCGCTATATCTTCCTTTGTTTCGAGGTGTTCTGCCGCATCCCAAAGATAGGTTTGGAGGGTTGTCATAAAAAACTCCTATAAGTCTTGTGCTAAATCCAACGCTGTTTTTATGTCTTGTTCTTGAGTCCTTTTATCTCCTCCTGCTAAGAGGATAATGAACGTTTCCCCTCGCTGAATAAAATACACTCTATAGCCCGGCCCATAATTAATCCGCAGTTCTGAGATTCCTTGCCCTACCGGTTTAACATCGCCGGGGTTACCCATAGACAAACGACGAATACGAATGTCTATACGAGCTTTTGCTTGGCGATCGCGCAAAGTGCTAAACCACCGAGAATAGGTTTCGGTCTGACGAATTTCCATTATCCTTTAAGTGTATCCGATGAGATACAGAAGGACGAGTAATAGCATGGGGGCGTTAACCTTTTCAATGTTCCGTGGCGATCGCCGGAGAAGAGCGAATAAAACATAACTCTTCCTGGGTTGTAGAAACCGAAAACAGTTGATAACCCATAGACCGAATACTCTCAATAGCGGCTTCCGTCTTTGCGAGGCCAACCCCCGGAAACCGATGGTGAAACTCGACTAGAATTTGCTCAGGCCGAATCTCTGAAGCATGAAGGTCTTGGAGCACCTCATATTCTGCCCCTTCAATATCCATTTTCAGAAGGTCAATGTGAGTATGTCCCAACTCCTGCATAATGGTTCTGAGCTTTTTTACCGGTACCGATATTGCTTTTGTTTGGGTTGATGGTCTGGCCA
>JAYKIP010000176.1:0-2674 GCA_035286205.1 Merismopediaceae cyanobacterium | reverse complement strand
AAACCTTCTGATTGAAGTTGAATAGCAATGTGTGTACCCATCACTGTTTTACCAAGACCAGTAGAAGCAACCAGCATTGAACCACCATGTTCCCGAATTTGGCGTAAAGCTTCAGCAATCATATCTTGCTGATAAGAAACAGGTTTTTTTGCATAATCATTCTTGACAAATGGTATTTGTTCTAGGGCCAGTATTGTTTTTAAATATACGTCCCAAGGTAAAGAAAAATCTAGCCATTTTCTCAATAAAATTAATAACTCTTGGGTAATATCATGTGCATCTCTAAAATATTCATCAAAACATTTAATATAATTTGCAACTTGAGACTCAATTAATTGATTTAAGATTTGAATTTGAGCAGCGTTAAAAGAATCTTTATTCTCTGAGATTAACTTTTCAATAATAGATGGTGAGTACAGTGCACCAGCTTCTATTTGATCCAGAAAGCCTCTGCCGGTAGTGTTTGCTGAACCCACAATGGCTATATTATTATCTACAAGGTAAAGCTTGCCATGATGAGAAGAGGCTCTTGCATCTACAATATTTAGTTCTTTTTGCTCTATACGTTCAACTAAATCTATGACATTTTGACGACGTTCCGCATCTCGACCAAGGGCTAAATGCCGCATTATCTCCTTAATCAATGCCGTTCTTGCCCTTTCTTCGCCCGGTTCATCAATACCAACTAAAATCAGAACTATCTTATTTTCTGTATAACGCTTAATTAAGCCCCAGCCTTTTAAGGTAAAAAATCCACAAGCAATCCGAATTATTCTTTGACCTTGAGAGAAGTTTTCTCGAATTTGCTCTAGCGTTATTCGTGTTTCAAACCATGTAGTTGGTAACATAGATTTCAATTAAAAAAATAACAGTAGAATCTGATACTTTCAAAAAGAGGGAATTATTGCTAAACCACGTCCATTTTGGGAACTGTAGTTTTTTGAAACACTTTCAAGGGGCAAGTCCCCCTTTTTAAGGCTTGCCCTGAGCTTGTCGAAGGGGGATTCAGGGGGATCGCCTTGGGAGATCCACAAATAATGGATTTCGAGTTGGACGAGGTTTAACTCCCCCATCATAAACAATTGATCAACTATTGATCGGCTCCGTCAATTACCGCAAACCCCTGACGCTGAACATTTTCGGTCACATGACGTGGTTCCAAAAATTGTAATAAATAATCAGGGCCACCAGCTTTTGAACCCACTCCCGATAACTTAAAACCACCAAAGGGTTGACGCGAGACGATCGCCCCGGTAATCGTGCGATTGATATAAAGATTGCCGACTTCAAATTCCTGACTAGCCCGCTCAATGTGGTCAGGAGTCCGCGAAAAAAGCCCGCCGGTTAACGCATAATCGGTACTATTGGCCACTTTAAGGGCCTCATCAAAATTACTCACTTTAATCACCGCCACCACCGGCCCAAAAATTTCTTCCTGGGCAATAATGGCAGAGGGAGCCACATTTTTAAAAATGGTCGGGCTGACAAAATAACCATCCTGATTGACATCCCCTGTTAAAGCAATTTCGGCTTCCTGTTTGCCCTTTTCAATGTATTCTAAAATCCGTTTTTGGGCCGCCCCATCAATCACCGGGCCGACCTGGGTACTCGGATCATCCGTTGGCCCCACATTCAGCGATCGCGCCGCCTCCACAAACCGCTCCACAAAGGTTTCATAGACCGGCTCCAAGACGATTACCCGTGAACAGGCGGAACACTTTTGCCCCGTGTAACCAAAAGTCGAAAAGACCGTACTAGCCACCGCTTGATCTAGATCGGCACTTTCATCCACAATCATGGCGTTTTTGCCCCCCATCTCGGCAATCACCCGTTTTAAATGTTTTTGACCGGGCTGTAACACCGCCGCATCGGCATAAATCCGACAACCCACTTCCCGCGATCCCGTAAAGGCAATTAAATGCACATCGGGATGATTGACCATGTGGGCCCCCACTACCGAACCTTTACCGGGAACAAATTGAAAAACGCCCTGGGGAATGCCTGCTTCAATTAAAATTTCCGTAATTTTGGCCGCAATCACCGTTGAAGTTTCTGCCGGTTTTAATAACGTACAATTTCCCGTTACTAAGGCCGCCACCGTCATTCCCACAGCGATCGCAAAGGGAAAATTCCAGGGAGAAATCACTAGAGCTAATCCCCTCGGTTGATAATGATAACGATTGGTTTCCCCGGCAATATCGTAATGGTAACCCCGCCCTAATCGCTCCATTTCTTCGGCGTAGTAGCGACAAAAATCAATGGCTTCCGAGACTTCCGCATCGGCTTGGGGAATAATTTTGCCCACCTCTAAACAAATCCAAGCATTTAATTCATGACGGCGACGTTCCATAATATCGGCCGCTTGCCGCAGGATGGCACAACGTTGAGCAATGGGGGTATTTTTCCAAGCCGGAAACGCTTTTTTGGCCGCTTCGAGAGCTTGATCCGCTTGATCAAGATTAATTAAACCGACTTTGCCAATTACTTCTTGATGCCGGGAAGGATTCACCGATTCAATATAAACTTCCGTATTGACATATTCACCGTTAATATAGGGCAAATAGGTTTTACCGAGGCTATTTTTAACCTGTTGTAAGGCTTCCCTGGCTTGATTGCGGAGGACAGTATTGGCATAATCGGTATCTGGTGCATTGGGATACCCTTTCACCGGTAA
>JAYKIP010000175.1:0-3209 GCA_035286205.1 Merismopediaceae cyanobacterium | reverse complement strand
ATTTTAATCAGATTTTACCCCAGCGATCGCCCGTTACAAACCGTAATGTACTCTCTTTTGATCCTTCTAAACAACAGAAAACTTCTGAAATGTACCCAAAAAACAACAATCCCCAAAATTTCCGGTTGTCAATGAGATAGTTTGAGTAAATTTCCAGAAGCGCGACAGAAAAGCGTAAAGTAGTAAAAGCGTCAATCTGACTACCGTTTGCCCGTCAGACCCTGACGTTAACCCATTTTCTGGTAAATAACGACAACTCTTTAAGATTATGACTGTTTCTGCCGTTAGCGATGTCCCCTCCACGATTCCTGCTCATTTACCCCCAACGGATGCCAAAACCCAAGTTAGCCAATTTATGCGAGGCATTCAGGATGAAATTTGTGCCGGTCTGGAAAAATTAGATGGGGTGGGTCGCTTCCGAGAGGACAGTTGGCAACGGGAAGAAGGCGGCGGCGGGCGATCGCGGGTGTTACAGGAAGGGGATTTCCTTGAGCAAGGGGGAGTCAACTTTTCGGAGGTGTGGGGCAAAGAATTACCGCCCTCGATCCTAAAACAACGCCCAGAGGCGGCGGGTCATGGCTTCTATGCGACGGGAACCTCCATGGTTTTACATCCCCGCAATCCCTACATTCCGACCGTACACCTTAACTATCGCTACTTTGAAGCCGGCCCCGTCTGGTGGTTCGGAGGAGGCATTGATTTAACCCCCTATTATCCCTTTGCCGAGGATGCGGCCCATTTCCATCGCACTTTAAAGGCGGCCTGTGATCAAACCCATCCGGAGTTTTATCCCGTTTTTAAACATTGGTGTGATGAATATTTTTATTTGAATCATCGTCAGGAAATGCGGGGCGTTGGTGGGATTTTCTTTGATTATCAAGATGGTCATTCGCCGTTATATCGTGGCCCCCATCCCGATAAGGCCGCCGCTCGCTACAGTAATCAATTACCGGCCATTGAACCCTTCAGTTGGCAACAGGTATTTCAGTTTGCTCAGGACTGTGCCAAAGCCTTTTTACCGGCCTATAGTCCCATCGTCGAAAAACGTCGTCATACGGAATACGGCGATCGCCAACGGCAATTTCAACTGTATCGTCGGGGCCGTTATGTGGAATTTAATTTGGTGTATGACCGAGGCACGATTTTCGGTTTACAAACCAATGGCCGCACGGAATCTATTTTGATGTCTTTACCGCCCCTGGTGCGTTGGCAATATTGCTATACGCCGGAACCCCATTCCCCCGAAGCAGAGTTAACGGAACGGTTTTTAGTTCCCCAGGATTGGGTTAATTGGCAACCCAGTTAGCAAGGAGAGATCCCGGCGATCGCCCTAGTCACTGGCATTGAGAAGTGAAAGAACCGTAGCCTAGGCTACCCCCTAGCCAATCGTTCCCCTTACCGCTACCATGGAAGGTCGCCCTTCATCCCGATGCTATGCAATTCTCTGCGTTACCCCGTCGTACCAAAATTGTAGCCACGATTGGCCCTGCTACCCAGAGCAAAGACGTTCTGCGACAACTGATTCAGGCGGGGGCAACCACATTCCGCTTAAATTTTTCCCATGGGGATCACGACTATCATCAGAAAAGCATTCGGTTAATTCGTCAAACGGCCTTTGAACTGAATCAACCGGTGGGGATTTTACAGGACTTACAGGGGCCAAAAATTCGGGTGGGCAAATTTCTCAATGAGACCCAATCCATTGAATTAAAACCGGGCGATCCCTTTATTTTAACCAGTCGTAAAGTGGAATGTACCCAGGAAATTAGCTCCATTAGCTACGAATCTTTAGCGGAAGAAGTCCCGGAAGGCGCGAGGATTTTGCTGGATGATGGCAAGTTAGAAATGCGGGTGGAAAAAATTGATAAAGCGAATCAAGATTTACATTGTCGGGTGGTCGTCGGGGGAACCTTATCGAGTAATAAAGGGGTGAATTTTCCCAATGTTTATCTTTCAGTGAAAGCTCTGACGGAAAAAGATAAAGAAGATTTAATGTTTGGTTTGGATCAAGGGGTGGATTGGGTTGCCCTGAGTTTTGTGCGTAATCCGGAAGATATTGATGAGATTAAAGGGTTAATTGCCAGTGCGGGAAAATCGGTGCCGGTGATTGCCAAAATTGAAAAACATGAAGCGATTACCGATATGCAGGCGGTTTTAGAAAAATGTGATGGGGTGATGGTTGCCAGGGGCGATTTAGGGGTAGAGTTACCTGCCGAAGATGTGCCAATCCTACAAAAACGCTTAATCAGTAAGGCCAATGAGTTAGGCATTCCCGTGATTACGGCCACACAGATGTTAGATAGCATGGTCAGTAATCCCCGGCCCACCCGTGCAGAAGTGTCCGATGTGGCTAATGCAATTTTGGACGGCACAGATGCAGTGATGCTCTCCAATGAAACGGCGATCGGGAAATTCCCGGTTGAGGCGGTGGCCATGATGGCGACTATTGCGGAACGAATTGAACAGGAGCAAATTAATACTTCCCATACGGATTTACTCAGAACCTCGATTCCCAATGCGATTTCCGCCGCCGTGAGCAGTATTGCGGAAACCCTGGAAGCCTCAGCGATTATGACCTTGACGAAAACGGGAGCCACGGCCCGCAACGTCTCAAAATTTCGCCCGAAAACCCCGATTTTAGCGGTCACGCCCCATGTAGATGTGTCCCGCCAATTGCAACTGGTTTGGGGAGTTAAACCCCTTTTGGTGCTGGATTTACCTTCAACGAGTCAAACTTTCCAGGCGGCTATTAATGTGGCCCAGGAGAGTCAGTATCTCAAGGATGGTGATCTGGTGGTGATGACGGCCGGTACGCTCCAGGGAGTCGCCGGTTCAACGGATTTAATTAAAGTGGAAGTGGTGAAAGCGGTATTAGGGCGCGGGGTTGGCATTGGCCAAGGTTCGGTGACCGGTTGCGCTCGCATTGCCAAGTCGCCCAGGGATGTCAGCCAATTTAGTCCAGGGGATATTTTAGTGGTTCCTTCCACTAGCGCGGATTTTGTGGAAGTGATGCGTAAGGCGGCGGGGATTATTACCGAGGAATCGAGTCTCACCAGTCATGCGGCGGTGATTGGCCTGCGGTTAGGGGTTCCCGTGATTGTCGGTTTTAAACAGGCGACCCAAACGATCCGCGAAGGGGCGATTTTAACCCTAGATGCTCAAAAAGGCTGTGTCTATTCGGGGGCGATCGCCAATAGCACCGTGAGTCA
>JAYKIP010000174.1:0-4735 GCA_035286205.1 Merismopediaceae cyanobacterium | reverse complement strand
TTAGCTGGTCAATTATTAGTTCTTTGATTTTCTTTGGGTTAGGGACTTGGGTTTTCCGTTCTGTGGAACAGGGTTTTGCCGATTATGTTTAGTCCCTGGCGTTTGTCAAAGTTCATAATTTTGTCGGGAAAATGATCATCAATTGGCAGATTTTGGGTATAGTGAGGGAGTAGTGCTGTGTCGGTTTTTGTGGGTCAGCCGGTGAGGTAGTGATTCGATAGTAGTGATGGTCTAAATAGCTTATATGACAGGGATTATGTAAAATATCAACTAATATAAATTTTTGTCAAATCTTACCCTAAATCAACCTTTTTATGGCTAACATTTTCGCGCTATTATTTTTTCTCTTAACTCAATTGGCATTAGAACGGCAATTCGCAGAAGAATATTTTCCCTCGAAGACTAATTTTAAACAGCCTTTCCCAAGTTGTGGTTCTTATCACACTATTAAGAATGGTTCCACCCATAATGGTAAGCCCAAAAATTTATGTAAAGACTGTGGTCGTCAGTTTGTTATTAATTCTAGTCAGAACAAGGTTTCAGAACAGACAAAACAATTAATTGATAGGCTCTTACTAGAGCGAATTTCTCTACGAGGAATTAAAAGAGTCACAGGAGTCAGTTGGTCATGGCTACAAAATTATGTTAATGGTAAATTTGCTACGATACCCCGTCAGATAAGCGTTTCAGCAAAAGCACGAGGTAAATTGACTATCGAATGTGATGAGCTTTGGTCATTTGTTTTCTGCAAAGAAAATAAGTTTTATGTCTGGTTAGCTATAGACAGAACTACAAGAGAAATTGTTGGTTGTTATATCGGGGATAGAATCCGTGAATCAGCCAAGAAACTTTGAGCAAGTTTGCCTGCTGTTTACCGACAATGTGCCGTTGCTTACACAGATTTTTGGGTTTCTTATGAGAAAGTTATTACCAGTAAACGTCATCGAGCGGTCGGTAAAGAGACGGGACAAACTAATCATGTTGAAAGATTAAATAACACCTTTCGGCAACGAATCTCTCGCCTGGTGCGGAAAAGCCTCTCTTTTTCCAAAAATGTGGAAAATCATATTGGGGCAATTTGGTACTTTATACACGACTATAATGCCCAATTAGCAAAGGCTTAAGCCGCCACCACTACTATCGAATCACTACCCCAGATTATCTAATCTGAGTAACGATCAAAAAGGAGATATTTTAGCCTAACTCGTTGGCTCTATTACCCATTTACACGTTTACACAGAAAATTTGCCCGACTTAATTGGCGATGAATTATTACAACTACCCGATTAAAAATAAGAAAACCTGGAAAGGCGATCGCCCTTTTTCAATAGTCTTTAGAACTCACAGCAAAGATAGCCGCTCATGTTCAAGAAATCATTGCACGGATTCGCCAGTGGGGAGATGAGGGGACAGAAATTATAGCGACTCAGAACGCAGAAACATATTTTCTAAATTCTTACGTTGTTCCATCTGACCGAGAAAATAACCCGTCATCATCGCCGAAGCAATCAAATTGGCAAAATCTTCCCGGTCTGTCGTAATCTGCACATGGAAATCATCGGCGGGGAGCATCCCCATCAAGCCTTGGACATTTTGATGAATAATTTCTTTTATTTCACTGCTGGCCGACTCAGCAATCCTCGCCAATGTTTCAGGGTGTTGCTGTTGGAGGTATTGAATTAAGGTATTGGTATCTTGCTCTTCCGATTCCGAGGTGAAAAAGTCAAAATTAAATTCCATTACAACTTCCTACTGAGAAGGACACTATCACGCGAGGGCATAATCACTTTCTACTATAGCGGCTCTGGTCAAAAATGGGGAAAATTTGACCTGTGACCTCTCCGAGTTTTCTTTACAATCTTCCGCATTCAGCGATCGCCCCATCTTGCATAATAGAAGAGTCGGTTAGTTAGCACGCCTATGAACGATAAAATTCATCTCCTAGAAATGATCGCCGGAACCAATCGAGGTTTGCTGGCCGGGGAGAAAGACCGAGTGAAGATCCTCACTGCGGTTGAACATCTGGAAGATCATAATCCTTATCCCCATCCCCTCGAAACCGGCTTTTTATTAGATGGTGTTTGGCGACTCCTGTACACCACTAGCCGGAATGTGTTGGGTCTGGGTCGTTTCCCGCTTGTGCAGTTGGGGGAAGTCTATCAATGTATTCAAACCACCGAAGCGAAGCTTTATAACCTCGCAGAATTTAGGGGCTTGCCCTGGCTCGAAAGCCTGGTGGCGGTGGCGGCCAGTTATCAAAGGGTTTCGGAGCGACGCATTGAAGTCCATTTTAAGCGATCGCTGTTGGGCTTTCAGCGACTGATGGGTTATGAATCCCCGACCCAGTTGATCCAAGCCTTAGAGTTAGAACAAAAATTCTGGGCGATTGATGTCACGTTACCCCGTCGAGAAAGTTTGGGATGGTTAGAGACCACCTATTTAGATAACGATTTACGGATTGGGCGGGGCAATGAAGGCAGTGTATTTATCTTGGCCCGTTCTAGCCCTTTAATTGCCTAAACTTCTCTGCTTAAACCGGGGGTTAACTCCCAAGTCGCGTTCACGCCTAGACCTGTTCTAGCCAATCATAGATCCGGTCAAGCTCTGCCAGGGTAATTAACCCATACTGCCACAGGATGATGGGAACCATGCTGGGTTGATCCTGGGCCGAACGTTCGGCGATCGCCAGGGAACGGGGAGAAATCGCTAACTCTTTTTGTAAAAAATCCAGTAAGGGGGCAGAGGTCATGAAACCAAGGGGAATAATTCGGACTAAAAAATTTCAGTAAAAAGCAGGAAGGCAATTATAAAGGCATTGTGAGCGGCAAGCAAGCTTTTGGGTCAACGGGCTAGGCCAGTCTTTATGCTGTCTTGACTGGAGCAATTTAAGTAAACTTTAGTTTAAGGGGATTTGTTCCAGGAGATGCTTAAGAAATACTTAAATTTTGCCGATGGGTTATGTCTGGGTTAGGGAGCCGGGGTTGGCGTTTTTAAAAAAGTGATTTCGAGGCGATCGCCAGGTTGTAAATTCAAGGATTTTGCGCGACCGGCCGCCAATTCAATGACCTGATCCACCTCCGTCATCGGGCCATAAACAGGACAGGGATCACGACGACAGGGGGGAACATCCATGGCAATGGCTTTAATTTTCCCTTGGTAAACAAAAATCATATCTAAGGGGATCAACGTATTTTTCATCCAAAAACGAGCAATGCGCGGCGGTGAAAAAGGGAAAATCATACCTCGATGCTCCGCTAATTCTGTCCGGTTCATCAAACCGATCGCCTGCTCTTCGGGGGTGCGGGCCGTTTCTAACTCAATCACCGTATCGCCTACCGTGAATTGGGCGGAAATGGGTAATTGTTGACGTTGGGGAGAAGGCTGGGCCAACGAAGAGAACTGGGCCGGGGGAGCCGAACAACTCCAAAGCCCCAGGGTCAAAACAGCAACAGTCAACGGAGCAGTCAACGAACGAAAGAACAGCATCAAAGGCAAGCCCAACCAGCAATCAAGGTTTCCAGCGAGGAGACTTCAAGACGAATAAACGCCCCTTACCCAGAGACGTTTCCGTTCAGTCAGCCCAAAACTATGTTAGCCTAGAGGCTGTAGTTTCAAGAGTTTGGTTCGGTTTCGGCATTGCTTTCGGACATTGACAGGTTTTCTCGTAAATGGTTTGGCTAGTGTGCTTTCCGAAGTCTGTTAACCCTCTTAACTTTTTAAATTTGGAGACATCACCATGACCATTTATGTAGGTAATCTTTCCTACCAAGTTACCGAAGAAGACCTCAGAGAGGTTTTTAAGGAATATGGCAACGTTAAACGGGTCACTCTACCGGTTGATCAAGAAACTGGCCGGATGCGAGGCTTTGGCTTTGTCGAAATGACTAACGATAGCGAAGAAGACAGTGCCATTAGCACTTTAGATGGGGCCCAATGGATGGGACGTAACCTCAAGGTGAATAAGGCTCAACCCCGCCAAGGCGGTAATCGTCGTTAAGATTTTTTCTCTGTTAATCTTTGGGAGGAGGGCGATCGCTGTTCCTCCTTTTTTAGTATTTTTGAGTCGGCTCCCTGCAACTTGATCAAGGCTTTTTATGACAGACATTCGCCTACTGATTCTGGATATTGATGGCACGATCGCGCCCCGTTCTAATCAGGTGACGGTGAGGGTGAAACGCTGTTTACAAGAGGTACAAGCCCAGGGGATTCGCATTGCTTTGGCGACGGGAAGAATGTTTCATTCGGCGTTACCGTTCCACCGCACCATTGCCTCGGATTTACCGCTCATTGCCTATAACGGAGCCTGGATTAAAGATCCTTTTACCGATACCCTACACTGGGAATTTGCCCTACCCACAGCGATCGCCCTGGAAATTTTAGATTATTTAGAAAGTTCCCCCTGGCATCCCTACCTAGATATTCATTGCTATTACGATGACCGGCTCTATGTGCGAGAAATTACCACCGAAACGGAACAATATGTCCATCGGTCAGGGGTCAAACCGCATCCGGTCGGCGATCTACGGCCGATTATTGCCCAAACCACCATTAAGTTATTAGCTATTAGTCCAGATAGCATGATCATGCAATCCTTAATTCAGGCATTACGGGAGCGATTTGGCCACACGGAGATTCATTTTACCCAATCTACAGATATTTATTTGGAAATTACCCATGCCCAGGCGAATAAGGGGTTAGCGGCGCAATATTTAGTGGAAGACTTGTTAGGATTATC
>JAYKIP010000173.1:0-9985 GCA_035286205.1 Merismopediaceae cyanobacterium | reverse complement strand
TCTACCAGTTTATATTTAGGTCGGAGTTTCATCGCTTTTGTCTTCTATGGACTTTAGCTTATTCTCCCTTATCCATCCACCTATAATGTTCTTGCTTCTGTACCATTTTTAGATGCGTTCGCCCTGTCCTAACAGAGACTATGTTCGCATAAACTTGCTATGCATCTTTGAGGCTATCTGTCAATGCGTAACTTCTATATTTTTGCTTATTCGTCCTCGACGATTTTTTGGGCTTAGAACCGGGGAAACAAAAGCAGAAATTTTGCAAGCAATGGCCGGGCATATTCTCGCTTAAGCGGAATTGATAGGTCTATACCGTGCGTGTAAAAACCTTGGCGTTTCACCCATTAATGAGGAATGACCTATGGATTTAAATCATCTGGACTGGATTTTAGGTGGACTCGCCCTGTTAATTCTGCTTAGTGGCCTAGTCATGTTGCTATCGGGGGTGAATAGTCTTAACCGCCAGTCGAAGCCCTAACCAAAAGTCTTCCCCCAGACCCGGCGATCGCCCAGACGTTATCCCCCAAAACCCGCCACATGGAAGACTCTGAAGCCGTTGGGCCATTGACCTTGTAATAAAACGTTAAGGTTTGTAAGAAATTGTAATAATTGACTGTGGATAGGCCCCTGCTCCCTTATCATTTAGGTTAACTCGTTTAAAGCTTTTCTAAGATTACGGAGGTTCTAACTTGGCTATTCCGCTTTTAGAGTACGCGCCCAAAAGTCAGAATGTGCGTGTGGAAGGGTTTGAAGTGAGTGGAGATGAGAAACCCACCATCTTTACAACGGAAAACATCCTATCGCCCTCGGATATGGATAATTTAATTGAATCTGCTTACCGTCAAATTTTCTTCCATGCCTTCAAATGGGACCGGGAAAAAGTTCTCGAATCCCAGGTTCGGAATGGACAACTGACGGTGCGGGATTTCATTCGGGGCTTATTGCTCTCCAAAACCTACCGTTCTAGCTTCTACGACAAAAACAGTAACTACCGCTTTGTTGAACAGACCGTTCAACGGGTTTTAGGTCGGGATGTGTATAGTGAGCGGGAAAAAATTGCTTGGTCTATTGTGGTTGCCACGAAGGGTCTGCAAGGTTTTGTGGATGAACTGCTCAATAGTGATGAGTATCTCGGTAACTTTGGTTATGATACGGTTCCTTACCAACGTCGTCGTAACTTACCGGGCAGAGACTTAGGGGAAACGCCCTTCAATATCAAATCTCCCCGTTACGATGCTTACTATCGTCGTCAACTGGGCTTCCCACAGATTGTTTGGCAAAACGAAATTCGTCGTTTCGTTCCCCAAGACAAGAAAATTCAAGCCGGCGATCCTGCCAATTTCTTGGCTATGGCCCAGAGTATTAACCCTTCGGCCAATCCCATTCCTAAAATCTCAGCACTCAATATTGATATTGCGGCATCTGTTCCCCGTCGTTAGGGTGGGTGCTAATGATTACTAGTGAGTGATCCCAGGGGAAAGCTCGGATTGGCGTAATGAGTCAGGATCATGATTCTGGTTTATGGCGTGGATTCTTGAGTTTTTCCCTATTTTGGTGTTCGGAGATAGTCGTCAGAGAAATTTGTAGGAATCCCAAGCAAATTGTCGAGCTAGGAAAATAAAAAAGGTGAGCTAGGCCCACCTCGTTTTTTATAGATATTGCGTGAATCGTGAGTAGTGAGTGAGAGAAAGTGAGTTAAAGAAATTGAACTTAAGAATGTTTGGGGCCTAATCCCACTTTGGGAGCATAAACGGCGCGATCGCCGAGTTCATCTTCAATGCGGAGAAGCCGGTTATATTTGGCAACTCGTTCACTGCGACAGAGGGAACCGGTTTTAATTTGGCCCGCACGGGTGGCCACGGCCAGATCGGCAATGGTGGTATCTTCCGTTTCGCCCGACCGATGGGAAATCACTGAACGATAACTGTACCGGGTTGCCAGGGAAATGGTTTCCAGGGTTTCGCTGAGGGAACCAATTTGATTAAGTTTAATTAAGATGGCATTGGCTACCCCTAAATCAATGGATTTTTGGAGACGGGTGGGGTTAGTTACCATTAAATCATCCCCCACTAACTGGGTTTGGGTTCCTAATTTTGCGGTTAAGGCTTGCCAGTTCTCCCAATCGTCTTCTTGCAGACCGTCTTCAATGGAAACAATGGGATATTGACTGACCAACTGGGCCTGGTAATCAATAAAGTCGGCCGGGGAGTGGGGCGCACCATCATAAGTATATTGACCATTTTTGTAGAACTCGCTTGAGGCAATATCCATGGCCAATGCAATTTGGGAACCCGGTTGATAGCCCGCTTTTTCGATCGCCTCCAGGAGAATATCCAGGGCCTGTTGATTGGAACCGAGATTCGGAGCATAACCCCCTTCATCCCCCACACCGCCGGATAATAACTTGCGATCTTTCAGGACTTTACCCAACACGGCAAATACTTCGGCTCCCCACCGTAGGGCTTCCCCAAAGGTTTCCGCTCCAACGGGCATGATCATAAATTCTTGGAAATCTACATTATTGTCGGCGTGCGCTCCGCCATTAATGACGTTCATCATGGGGACGGGGAGGACATTGGCTAAGGGGCCACCAAGATAACGGTAAAGGGGAATTTCTAGTTCGGCGGCGGCGGCTTTGGCGTTGGCGAGGGAGACCGCGAGGATGGCATTGGCTCCGATACTTTTTTTGTTGGCTGTGCCGTCCCGTTTAATCATGGTTTCATCAACGGTCAACTGATCAAAGGCATCCAGACCAATGAGTTCGGGTTCTAGTTTTTCCACAATGTTGCGAACGGCCTTTAAAACCCCTTTTCCTCCGTAGCGTTTGGGGTCATCGTCGCGTAATTCGTGGGCTTCAAAACTACCGGTGGAGGCTCCACTGGGTACCTGGGCAATGCCAAAGGCTCCGGTTTCTAAACGAACTTCGGCTTCTACGGTGGGACGGCCACGGGAGTCCAGAATTTCACGGGCGGCGATCGCTTCAATTTTGGCGGGGACTTTACTTAACATGGACAATGCTCCAAACGCTCTGAGGTGAGAACGGAATCTTTTCAGGTTAATTATAGGTTGCTTTCGCAATCGTCCCAGGGCTTCTCTTGGCCCTGTGTTAAGAGTTAATCACCTAGATTTTGGCGGAATTCTGGCTTGAGTTGGGAAGGCGGGCGATCGCTGCTCCAACCCCACCAGGCCTGGCCACATTCACAGTGATAAAATTCCTGCCATTTACGTCGATGGTCTTCTGTCATCACGGGGGAGCGACGATTGATCCAGACCTGTTGGGCTTGGCGGGGCGATTCGTGGCATCGGGGACAGGCAAAGGTGGGGGCATGGATCGCAGAATTAATCCATTCAGGCGGTTCAAAACTAAAGGCTTCCATAGGTGGGGGTTAATCGGGCAATCTGAGGGGCAATCGTAGGCAGTTAAATCATTGTAAGTTAACAAACTGGGGAAAGAGCGGCTTGATCGTGTCAAAATTTTTCGGGAAACGGTAGAATTTTGTCAGCCTGATTTTAGGAGATAACCTGATGGCTGGGGCGGGAACTTCTCAGTACCGGTTTTTCCCAAGCTTTTCCCGGTCAACCAACCCTTCCAAGCCGTCCTCAATAGGGCGAATTTTCTAACCTACTTAAACCCATTTAAACCCATTTTTCTGATGAGTACGATTGACATTGGGATTCCTGAAGCGGATCGCCTCAAGATTGCTGAAAGCCTCAAGCAACTTCTCGCGGATACCTATACCCTGTATTTGCAAACCCATAATTTTCATTGGAATGTGACGGGGCCTCAGTTCCGCGAGTTACATCTGATGTTTGAGGAACAGTACAACGAATTGGCGATCGCCGTAGATGACATTGCCGAGCGGATTCGGAGTTTAGATGTCTTTGCGCCTGGCACTTATCAGCAATTTAGCCAACTGAGTACGATTAAAGAGGTGGAAGGGATTCCCCCCAGTGCGGAAATGGTGAAATTGTTAACGGAGGGCCATGAAAAACTGATCAAGTCCTGTCGCAATGTTCTGCAATATTCCCAGCCGGCTAATGATGAATCTACGACTTCCCTGGCTTCTGACCGGATGCGGATTCACGAAAAAACGGCCTGGATGTTACGGGTATTAAATCAATAAACGGCTCGATATTATTTCTAGTCAATCCCCCTGGGTAAGCTACTGTTTACACACAAGTCTTTCTGTTTTTTAAGTTTTGATCCCCCTAAATCCCCCTTAAAAAGGGGGACTGATCACCGCTAATTTGTCCGTTTTCCCCCTTTTTTAAGCTACTGTTTACACACAAGTCTTTCTGTTTAAGTTTTGATCCCCCTAAATCCCCCTTAAAAAGCGATTGTGTACATACATCTTGGAAAAGAATACATTTTGGGTTTGATCCTCCTAAATCCCCCTTAAAAAGCGATTGTGTACATACATCTTGGAAAAAGATACATTTTGGGCTTGATCCCCCTAAATCCCCCTTAAAAAAGGGGACTAAACACCGCTAATTTGTCTGTACGATAACTATTTTAGAAGTACGCACACTATGACCATGACTTTTCAGGCGATTATCGCCAAATTGCACGAATTTTGGGCCGCCCAGGGCTGTTTAATTGCTCAACCCTTCGATACGGAAAAAGGGGCCGGTACCATGAGTCCCCATACTTTTTTACGGGCGATCGGCCCTGAACCCTGGTCTGTGGCTTATGTTGAACCCTGTCGTCGTCCAACCGATGGCCGCTATGGTGAAAATCCCAATCGTGTCCAGCATTATTACCAATATCAAGTCTTAATTAAACCGTCACCCAATAACATTCAAGAAATTTATTTAGATTCCCTAAGACTGTTGGGTATTCAGCCCGAAGAGCATGATATTCGCTTTGTGGAAGATAACTGGGAATCCCCGACGTTGGGAGCCTGGGGTGTGGGTTGGGAAGTTTGGCTAGACGGCATGGAAATTACACAATTTACCTATTTTCAACAGTGTGGCGGCATAGATTGTCGTCCGGTAGCCATTGAAATTACCTACGGTTTAGAACGCTTGGCCATGTATTTACAAAATGTGGCGGCCATTAATCAAATTGCCTGGAATGAAACCCTTTCCTATGGGGATATTTTCTGGCAGGGGGAAGTGGAGCAATGTACCTACAATTTTGAGGCTTCTAATCCTGAATTATTATTCAATTTATTTAGTCTTTATGAACAGGAAGCCCAGCAACTGATTGAACGGACTTTAGTGTTACCCAGTTTGGAATACGTTTTAAAATGTTCCCATGCTTTTAATTTATTAGATGCGAGGGGGGTCATTGCCGTAACGGAACGCACCCGGTATATCGGTCGGATTCGCAATTTAGCGCGAGAAGTTGCCCATTTATATCTGGAACAACGGGAAGGGTTAGGTTTTCCACTTGTAGCCAAGGACAAATCTTTGGTAACTACGGCGCATTAATTGGATGATTTAAAGGGTTTACAATGCCATGTCCTACAGTGATTTTAGCCTAGAAAGTGTTCATAAAAGATTCGGTTTAACCCTGACAGAACAGGTGAGATTATTTTCTCAAGTGAGTGATCGCCCGGCGAGTCATTGGTTACAGGAAACCCTTGCCTATAACTTACCGTTGGCCCTAGCCATTAATAGTGAAAAAGCCCGTTCTGAGTTGATTATTGCGCCGATTTTAGTCGAACTGAAAAAACAATTATCCCCGGATATTAGTTTATTTTCTGGGGTAGAATTTAATGTGGAATCGAGCTTAGGACTAAACGGGATTTGTGATTTTTTACTGAGTGCTTCCCCGGAACAATTATGGGTCACTTCTCCGATTTATGTGATTGTGGAAGCCAAAAAAGAAAATTTGAACGGTGGACTGGGACAATGTATTGCGGAAATGTTTGCGGCAAAATTATTTAATGAACGTCAAGAAAATCCCATTGCTCAAATTTATGGGGCGGTGACCACGGGCAACCTTTGGAAGTTTTTACGGCTAGAGGCGCAAACTGTTAGTATCGATCTAGAAGAATATGCAGTTAATCAAATCAATCACATTTTGGGTATTTTAAGCACAGCTTTTGAGCAGTTATGAGTCACTCTTTCCATACCTATCGTCAATTATTGGGTATTTTTTGGCAAACGGCGATCGCCGCCGAATTAGAATATCGGTTAAATTTTGTCCTCGCTAGTTTTACCAGTCTGGCCAACTTAGGGGGCAGTATTTTTAGTTTATTTTTATTTTACCGAACGGGTTATCATTTTGCGGGGTGGAGTTGGTCTGAAGCGTTAATTGTGTTAGGAATGTTTACTTTGTTACAGGGTTTTTCAGCAACTTTATTAATTCCCAATTTGAATCGCATTGTCGAATATGTGGAAAAGGGAACCCTCGATTTTGTCCTGCTAAAACCCATCAATAGTCAATTTTGGTTATCCACGCGCATTTTATCACCCTGGGGCATCCCGGATTTAATTTTTGGGAGTTTGATCCTGATATATGCCGCCCGTCAATTAACCTTAAATCCCTGGAATATCCTCTTGAGTGTAGGGCTATTTCTGGTAGGTTTAGTGATCTTGTATAGTCTCTGGTTTATGTTAGGTGCGACCAGTATTTGGTTTGTCCGCATTTATAATGTGACGGAAGTGTTAAGGGGACTATTGGAAGCGGGTCGGTATCCCATCGGAGCTTATCCGATTATTTATCGGGTCTTTTTTACCTTTATTGTGCCGGTGGCTTTTTTAACGACTATTCCTGCTGAGGTGATGTTAGGGAAAGCTCCGTTACTGGGGATATTGGGCGCGACGGGTTTGGCGATCGCCTTGTTGGTGATTTCCCATTATTTTTGGCAATTTGCCCTACGTTTTTATACCAGTGCGTCCAGTTAAGGGATGATCAATAAAGGGCATAAAATATCGCCATTATCCCGTAAACTAAAGTAAAGTTGGAGATTAAAAAATGTATTGGTTAGATGGAGCCTGGTATGAAGGGGATCAAATTACACTGTCTATTACGGAACCGGGGTTAATCTACGGAGCCACCTTATTTACGACTTTGCGCGTTTATCAAGAATCTTTACTTCATCCCTTAACGCATTGGTCAGCCCACTGCGATCGCCTACAAAATAGCTTAATAGAACTGGGTTGGCCAATTTGTGATTGGTCAGAAATAACCGCCGTGAGTCAACAATTAGCCCAGATTTATCCGGTCTTACGTATTGTTATTTTTCCGGATGGCAAAGTCTGGATTACCGGGCGAGATTTACCGCAACAATTAGACCATTATCAAGAGCAGGGAATTACCGGTTGGGTTGCGCCCTATGCGACCTTTCAACGACCGATCGCCGCCTTAAAAACGGGGAATTATTTAACCGCTTGGTTGGCTTTTCAATCCGCTATAGAGCAGGAAGCCAGGGAAGCCATTTTGGTGAATGGAGCCGGGCATTGGCTGGAAACCAGTACGGGAAATCTGTGGGGGTGGCAGAAGGATACCTTTTATACACCGCCGACCGATGGGCAAATTTTGCCGGGGGTGATGCGATCGCAATTATGCCATTATCTTCATTCCCATCCTATGACTGTCCAGGAAACGGTCTGGGATGAGGCTTTAGTGCAAAAATTGGAGGGGATTGCCTACAGTAATAGTGTGGTAGAAATCATTCCTTTTCAACAAATTAAACTGGGGGAGAAAATCTTATCGTTTGAGGTTCAACATCCGGCTTTAAGCCGTTTAAAAGCTTATTTTCAATCTTCACCCTATTAACTTTTTGTAAAATTTTTTGACCCTTGCTGTTTGACCATGGTAAAAAATGCGATCGCCCTAACTGACTCTACCCTAGAAACCGCCTTAAAACATTATTTTGGGTATGATGCTTTTCGTCCTGGACAGCGACAAATTATTGAACAAGCTTTGCAAGGTCAAGACCAATTAATTATTATGCCGACTGGGGGCGGAAAATCCCTTTGTTTTCAATTACCGGCTTTATTATTACCGGGGGTAATGGTGATCGTTTCTCCCTTAATTGCCTTAATGCAGGATCAAGTCACCGCTTTACAAGATAATGGCATTGGAGCGACATTTTTAAATAGTACGATTACCGTAATAGAGGCCCATCGTCGAGAAAGCTTACTGCTTCAGGGGCAAATCAAGTTACTGTATGTGGCCCCAGAACGATTATTAACGACATCTTTTTTAGCCTTTTTAAAAACCCTAGACCAAAAAGTTGGAATTGCCGGTTTTGCCATTGATGAAGCCCACTGTGTTTCGGAATGGGGTCACGATTTTCGCCCGGATTACCGTCAATTAAATCATCTAAAAATTGATTTTCCCCAGGTACCGACCATGGCCCTCACCGCGACAGCAACGCCTAGGGTACGGGAAGATATTATTCAGCAATTACAGTTAAATCATCCGTTGGTTCATCTGGCGAGTTTTAATCGTCCCAATTTATTTTATGAGGTTTATCCGGATCACAGTCATCGCTTTTCCCAATTATTAAAAATTATTGAAAATAATCCTGGTGCGGGCATCATCTATTGTTTGAGTCGCAAAAAAGTTGATGAAATTGCAGCTAAATTACAACAGCATCAGATTAAGGCTTTGCCCTACCATGCGGGGATGACCGATGAGGAACGGACGGAAAATCAAACTCGTTTTATTCGGGATGATGTGTCTATTATGGTGGCGACGGTGGCCTTTGGCATGGGAATTAATAAGCCGGATGTGAGGTTTGTGGTGCATTATAGTTTACCGAAAACCCTAGAGGGTTATTATCAGGAATCGGGGCGAGCGGGACGGGATGGGGAAGCGGCCTATTGTGCCTTATTTTTAAATTATGGGGATATAAAAACCGTTGAGTATTTTATTGATCAAAAGGAAGATCCCCAGGAACAGCGATTAGCTCGGCAACAATTACACCAGGTGATTGAGTATGGCGAAGCGATGGAGTGTCGGCGCACGGTTCAACTGAGTTATTTTGGAGAATTTTTTGCGGGAAATTGTGGTCAATGTGATAATTGTTTAGCGTCCCATCCCCAGGAAGATTGGACAGTGGAGGCAATGAAATTTTTGTCCTGTGTGGCGCGTTGTCAACAGCGTTACGGGATGATCTATATTATTGAGGTATTAAGAGGAAGTCAAAACGCTAAAATTTTTGAACGTCAGCATCATCAATTATCTACCTATGGGATTGGCAAGGATAAAACCCTAGAGGAATGGAAGAATTTGGGGCGATCGCTGATTAAGCAGGGATTATTAGACCATAGCAATGATGGTTACGGGGTTTTAAAATTGAATGAGCGAAGTTGGGAGGTGATGCGTCAACAACGGCCGGTATATTTAAGACAGAAAAAAGTGGCAAAACGGGAAAAGAGAAATTTAAATGTAGCGATTGAAGCAGAATATCGTTATGATCAATTACGGCGTTGTCGTAAGCAGATGGCAGATCAGCAAAATATTCCTCCCTATATGATTGTGAGTGATTCAACGTTACGGTTAATGGCGCAACAAAATCCTCAAAGTTTGGATGCTTTACGACGGATTTCAGGGATTGGGGATTATAAATTACAACGGTATGGTTTAGCATTTTTGGAGGTACTTAAATCTACTTGATTTTGTCTGATTTTGTCTGAGTTTATCCCTGTAGGTTTGCTTTAAAATGGGGATTAATGACTGATAGATTGGGTTAAGTTGTCGGGTTTAGCCATTGAAATTCGCCAATTTCTGCAATGCCCCAGAATTCTTTCTCTAAGTCCTGATCTAGGGGATAAAGTTTAGCGGGTTTAATCAGGTATAAACTGCCGGAGCCGGGGATAATTTTAAACAGATCGGGGAAGTTGATTAAATGACGCATAATCTGAGCGATTTCGGGAGATAAAATATTGGGAATGAGCCAATGTTCGGCCTCAATGCGAAACATTAGATAATGGGCAGTGGCAAGATCCTCCGCTTTTTCCAGTTGTCGGGGGGAGGTATTTTCTTTGAGATTAAGCGGTTGCGATCGCTGTTCTTGAAAGT
>JAYKIP010000172.1:0-2844 GCA_035286205.1 Merismopediaceae cyanobacterium | reverse complement strand
GTTTTGCCTCTCGTAAAGCCCGTCAGGATTACCATTTCCGAATTACCTTTTCTTTTATTCAGGAGTTTGAGGCTTTTACATGAATGTACCTGTTAGTGTATTGAAAAATGTGTCCGTCAGTCAGGTGGTCAGTTTCACCGATTTAGATTGGGCCAGTTTTCGCGCTTTTTCTAAGCCAACGGCAGATTGATCTACGGCGGTCACTTCGTAGCCCAGGGTTGCTAAATAAACCCCATTACGACCTTCACCATCGGCCAAACATAAAACTTTACCAGCCGGAATACGAGCGGCAACGGCTACCAAAAAATCATTCGGCTCTGTGCCATAAATATATTCGGCGGTATTAAAGCGTTCATCCCACATTTTGACATTTCCTTTAATAGATCCAGGGAATCAGTTTTTTCACCTGGGTTTGATAAGTGGCATACTCAGAGAATTTCTGTTTTAGCCAGGCTTCTTCTTGATTCGCTTTGAAGTTAAAAAAGAGGAAAAAGAGCCAGCAAGTGATTCCCTGGGTTAAACTCCACTGCCAAGCACTATAGGCGATCGCCGCAAAAATAACGCCACTATAAAGGGGATGACGCACCCAACGATAAATGCCGGTCGTGACTAAGCTTCCGTCCTCTTTGGGATGGGGTAAAGGGGTTAAATTCCCACCGAGAGCTAATTTTCCCCCGACAAAGAAAACAATGGCTAAACCGCCAGCCAAGGCGATTAATCCCCAACGACAATATTGGGCGATCGGCGATAAACCATCAGCAACCATGCCAGGATAAATTGGTAAAAGGGTAAAACTAATCAAAAGAATAAATTGTCCTAAGACCCAATATTCTCCCTTGTCTCCTCGCCACCAATGGGTCGAAAAGCCCCAATCTTTTAATTGATTCATAGCAACACGAATAGATGACTCAAATAATTTTATTGCTCTTTCTATTATGACATCTTTAAAAAAGAATGGGGATTTTTAAGCAAAATAGAAAAGCACCCTAATAATAGAGTGCCGGCAAAACCTTGATAAAAACAATTACGGAATCACAACCAAGCCTTAATCCCTAACCCTGGATTTCAGGAGCCGTTAAGGCAACAACTTGAGACTCACCCGATGCTAAATCTAAGGGGAAATTGTGAACATTGCGTTCGTGCATCACTTCAAAACCGATATTGGCCCGATTAATCACATCCGCCCAAGTGGAAATGGGGGTTCCCTGAGCATCCAGAATAGATTGGTTGAAATTAAAGCCATTGAGGTTAAAGGCAAAGCAAGAAACCGCTAAGGCCGCAAACCAAATACCAACAACGGGCCAAGCTCCTAAAAAGAAGTGGAGAGCGCGACTATTGTTAAAAGAGGCATATTGGAAGATTAAGCGACCAAAGTAACCGTGAGCCGCGACAATATTGTAGGTTTCTTCTTCCTGACCAAATTTGTAGCCCTGGTTTTGGGATTCAACTTCAGTCGTTTCCCGAATCAAAGAAGAGGTTACCAAAGAACCGTGCATCGCGGAGAATAAAGCTCCCCCGAAGACTCCAGCCACACCTAACATATGAAAGGGGTGCATTAAAACGTTGTGTTCTGCTTGCAGTACCAACATGAAATTAAAGGTTCCACTGATACCCAAAGGCAGACCATCGGAAAAAGAGCCTTGACCGAGGGAATAGATTAGCAGAACCGCCGTGGCCGCCGAGACCGGAGCCGAATAGGCCACGCAAATCCAAGGACGCATCCCTAAACGGTAGGACAGTTCCCACTGACGACCCATATAGCAGAAGATACCGATTAAAAAGTGAAAAATAATTAACTGGTAGGGGCCACCGTTATAGAGCCATTCGTCTAAATTGGCCGCTTCCCAGATGGGGTAAAAGTGCAAACCGATCGCATTGGAACTGGGGACAACCGCCGCCGTAATGATGTTGTTGCCAGAGAGCAGAGAACCGGCGATCGGTTCCCGAATCCCATCAATATCAACGGGAGGAGCCGCAATAAACGCAATGAGGAAACAGGTGGTTGCCGTTAACAGGGTCGGAATCATCAACACCCCAAACCAACCGATATAGAGACGATTAGAGGCGCTAGTGATCCAATTGGCAAACCGTGACCAAGGGCTTTGTTGCTCTAGCCCTAATTGAGCAGTAGTCATAGTGAATAATCCTGGAATGAAATAAGTGCAGGACTCAAAGCATCAAGCGCAACATCAAGTCCATATAAAACAATATAGCCAATTAGTTAAGTGGTTGTCAAGTGGCTTGGCGGTCGAGTTATCGAAAGAAATAGATTGAGCCAAAGAATGATTCTTGACTATATTCGCTATTCTTAAGTCTTTATGTACCATAATATCGTCACAAATTACTACGAACTGGGACTACTTGCTCGCCCAGTCTTTACGTTGGCGTTGAATCTTAAGGTAGGTTTTTCCCAATCTTTCCCTTGCTTTGTGATAGTTTTTGGATTGGGGTTTAGCTCCTTTCCCAAATTTTTTACTGAGCCGTCGCTGTTGCCTTTTTAGTCGCTTTTCTGACTTTCGCAAATACTGGGGATAAACCCCGTCTAACTCGAAACCTATCATTTTTGGATCTCCTAGGGCGATCCCCCTAAATCCCCCTTCGACATACTTCGACAGGCTCAGTAACCAAGCTCAGGGTAAGCCTTCAAAAGGGGGACTTGTCCTTAGAAAATATCTTAAAAAACGACAGTTCCCAAAATGGACGTGGTTTAACCTTTTTCCTTTTCTCCTTTGCGACGACGTATCTGTTTTAATCTCAGACAGTCAGACAGGCTTTTTCACATGAATCTGGGGCAACGGATGAACATAAAACTCTCCTGTTTCAATATGTTCGTAGGGATGCTCC
>JAYKIP010000171.1:0-3791 GCA_035286205.1 Merismopediaceae cyanobacterium | reverse complement strand
CCTATTTACCGGGTGTGGTTTCTCTCTATAATTACAGCTATAAAGCGGGTTTAATGTTATTAACTCTGCTGATTTTAGCGGCGGTTTATACAGGCTTAGAATTTTTAGTCCATTCCCCCTGGGGACGAATTTTGAAAGCCATTCGGGAAGATGAGGAAGTACCGAGAGCCTTAGGCAAAAATGTTTTTTGGTATAAGTTACAATCCTTTATGTTAGGTGGGGCGATCGCCGGTTTAGCGGGTTCCTTGTTTGCTTGGCAATTAACCACCATTTATCCCAGCAATTTCGAGCCACTGTTAACCTTTCAGGCTTGGATTATTGTGGTATTAGGAGGAGCCGGGAGCAATGCCGGAACCATTTTAGGGGCGATTATTTTCTGGGCTTACGATTCCCTAACCCGTTATCTATTGCCACAAATTAGCATTTTAAATCAAAGTCAAGCCGGTGCTTTTCGGATTATGGTTATTGGTTTAATTTTAATGGTCTTAATGGTGTGGCGACCCCAGGGCATTTTAGGCAAAAAAGAAGAGTTAACGTTAGGCCGATAAGGGCATCATGTCTTTGGACAAGCAAGTTTTGGGAATTGAGGTGTACTTTTTTGCCCCCCGGCCCCCAAGTTTGGGGGAGAAGTCCATAAGCGATCATCCTAAATCTATTGATGAATGGTAACGCCTAAACCAATAAGGGTAATACCGACTAATCTTTCGCGGACAAAATGTTCTTTAAGAATAAATTTTGCACCAAGCATACTAAACAAATACGTTAAAGCCGTTGCCGGACGCACAAAACTAATATCCGCCCAACTTAATACCGAAATAAAGGAAATAAAGGCGATCGCCTGACAAGTAATGCCGCTTAAAATACTGGGGCTAGTGAAAACTTCCAGAATTAATTTGCCCAGATGAGATAACTTCGCCAAATTTACCGAGCCAATTTTTTTCATTCCCTGGGCCAAAAACAAATCTCCTGCTGAATCGGCACAGGAGAGAATCATCACCGCTAACCAGGTTTTAGACACCGATAAACTTAAGGGAAAGAGAAAAAACGGTAAATTGCGCGGTTTAATGGGAGATTGAGGACTTTTAACCTCGGCTGGTTTAGCCAGACTTTTGCTTAGACCCACGAATAAAACCCCCAGGGAAATCATCGAGGTACTGAACCAACGCATGGGGGTAATCACTTCCTGAAGTAACCAACCGGCAAAAATGGCATTAACGACATAACTAAAGGCGTGGATCGGCAAAACATAGCTTAAATCTAGGCGGGAGACGGCAATTAAATAAAAGCCTAAAGACGTGACTAAAAAGAAAATAGCCAACCAAATCCAAACATTGGTTACTAAAAAAATGGCGAGGGGCATCAAACTGGGTAAATCGAAAGGATTCACCGTTCCGAAGGTTTTCATTCCTCGACTGAGACTAATATCCCCCAATACTTGGGTAATAATTAAAATACTTAATAAAAAAAATGTTTTCACCAGTTCAAAAGACGGACAGAGAGAGCCAACAGAGCCAAGAAAATTGCTTAATTATCTTAATTATCATAGGACAATTTGAACGCCAATGGCTCACAAAAACTCTGCACGCCCGTTTCCGCCACAAATAAAACAATGGGGACGACTAAAAGGGGATGACATAGCTTAATTTCCATCAAATGTTCCACCACTTCCGCCACATTGCCCGCCAATAACGCTTCTTGAAAATGCTGTTCACAGACAGCGACCCGACACCGTTTAGCCAATAGATCCAACCAATCATTTTCTTCCGGTTCTTGCCCCACCCGAATCCCCAGGGAAAGCGCGGCATCTTCTAAATCCCCTTCGCAGTCTTCAATGGTATCCAACGCTTCGAGGGCATCGGGAAAGGCGGCGAGTTGGGAACGATACTGGGCGATCGCCTGGGAGGAGAGGGGAGTCATAGTCAACAAAAGAAACGTTACTGTTATTTTAAGCGATCTAAAATTAAAAATCTGTTACAAAACTGTCCTCGCTCCTGTCAAGACGGGATACCACAGGGTAAGCTAACGGTAAAGACGTGGAATTTAGGGCCATGACGGAAAATTGGGCGATCGCGACCCAGGGATTAACCAAGCAATTTGAACGCCAACGAGCGGTTAACCAGGTAGATTTGCAGGTGGAAGCGGGGGCTGTCTATGGCTTAATGGGGCCAAACGGGGCCGGGAAAACCACCCTCATTCGTTTATTAGCGATGGCTGAAACGGCGACAACGGGGGAAATTTATCTCTTTGGCGATCGCCTGATTCCGGATAGCAGTAATTTAAAATTAAAGCGATATTTAGGCTATTTACCGGATGATTTTCCCCTGTATGAAGATTTAACGGTGTGGAATTATTTGGATTATTTTGCTCGGTTATATTTTCTAGCCGATTCCCATCGTCGGCAACGTTTAGAAGATGTTTTAGAATTAGTGCAACTGACCAGTAAACGCCATAGCCGCATTGCGACTTTATCCAGGGGGATGAAACAACGGCTGAGTTTAGCCCGAACAATTATCCATGAACCCTTATTACTATTATTAGATGAACCGGTTTCTGGGTTAGATCCGTTGGCCCGCCATCAATTCCGAGAAATTATTAAAGTCCTCCAGGCGGCGGGTATGACTATTTTAATTTCTTCCCATGTGTTGAGTGATTTGGCGGAACTTTGTACGGCGATCGGCATTATGGAATTAGGTTGTTTGGTGGAAAGTTGTGATTTACCGACCCTCTACGAACGTCGCGCCCAACGGCATATTGAAATTACAGTTTTGGAGGATCTGGCGGCGTTAATTCCCTTAGTTCAATCCTTTGCGGGGGTTAAACATTGGCAACCGTTAACGGATCGTCTGGGGTTAAAACTTACTTTTTCGGGGGATACAGAAGCCGGGGCTAATCTCCTGCGATCGCTGATTTTAGCGGGGATTCCGGTCACCAGTTTCCAAACCATACAAGAAGATTTAGAAAGTATCTTTTTAAACTTGGGCCATCAACAGGTTTCTTAAGGATTAACTCATGATTAACCAAGCACTCACTAATTAATTACTATTCACTATTCACCCTATCTGAGGTCAATAACATGAATCCTTCGGTAAGAGACAAAATCCAATCCTGGCTCAATGGAATGGGGGACTGGAACCCTCAATTTCTCAGAGAATTACAATCCCGTTTTAATGCTCGGAATCTAGCTTTTGTGACGGGGCTAGGGTTCCTGGGACAAATGGCTTTTATGGCGTTTTTTTGGCAATTCCTACCGGCAACCACCCTAGAGGGTTTGCAATCTTTTTCCCGGTTTAATCGCTATTGTATTGGCAGTCCTCCTCCCAGTTTATATCCCCATAATCCCAGTTACGCGGAGGAAATTCATAACTATTGTGTGACCGATTTTCTGGGGAAAACCGTGATTGATTATTCCCTGTGGTGGTTGGATAGTTTTATCACCCTGAGTATGATCGGCGTTGTCATTTTATTGGTAGTCGGATGCTTTTTACTCATTAGCGATCTCCACAAGGAAGAATCCAGGGGAACGTTGAATTTTATTCGTCTGAGTCCCCAACCCGCCCAAACCATTTTTATCGGGAAAATTTTAGGGGTTCCCAGTTTACTTTACTGGTTAGCTGGAATGACCATTCCCTTACATTTAGGATTGGGATTAATGGCGGGCATTCCATTGATGCTCATTCTGGGTTTTTATGGAGTTTTAATTGCCGGTTGTGCCTTTTTCTACCATCTAGCTATTTTACTGGGATTAACCGCCCCTAAACTGAGCAAATTTTCCCTGGCTGGTTTTCAATCCT
>JAYKIP010000170.1:0-13418 GCA_035286205.1 Merismopediaceae cyanobacterium | reverse complement strand
TTGATGCTCATTCTGGGTTTTTATGGAGTTTTAATTGCCGGTTGTGCCTTTTTCTACCATCTAGCTATTTTACTGGGATTAACCGCCCCTAAACTGAGCAAATTTTCCCTGGCTGGTTTTCAATCCTTTGGTGGCAGTGGTATTTTACTCTTCTTTTTATTGGTTACCTCGGTCATTATCTTCAGTCATAACGAAGCGAATTTTCATGGCTTGTGGGATTGGTTATTACTCTTACATCCGGGGCAAAGTTTAACTTACCTGGTGCAATCTACCTTTTTTGCCTCTGATCGCGTTGGCTATTTTCACCCCCAGGTTTTAACAACATTGCGTTGGTATGGTCAACCCCTATTTACCGTCGCAGGGTTAGGAATGCTATTTATGATGGGCAATTATGCGATCGGGACATACCTGATTAGTCGTGGGATTAATCGCCGTTTTCATTCTCCCAATAGTTTGTTAATGACGAAGCCCCAAAGTTATCAAATGACGTTGATTTTTGTGGTGATGGCCCTGGGATTTTTAGCGCAATCTTTTAACCGTCTGACTCGTTATCAAGAGACGGCTTTATATGCCAATTTTGTCCTGCTCCAGGTGGCGTTATTTGGCCTCATGACCCTTTTAGCGATCGCCTTGAGTCCCGACCGGTCGAAACTCTATCTGTGGAGTCGTTACCGTCATCTACAACCGGCGGCTAAACGGGCTTTGATTCGGGATTATCTCTGGGGCGAAAATAGTCCTGCCCAGGGAGCGATCGCGGTGAATTTAGCCATTGCTTTGCTGTATCTCACACCCAGTATTTTTCTCTTTAATTTAGGGAATTATCGGCTCACGGTTTTAGTGGGTTTAATTTTGGGAGCGGGGATCATTCTTCTCTATGCCACCCTTTATCAACGATGCCTGCTATTTGCCTATAAACATCGTCGTTGGTTGGGATTAGGCAGTGTGGGTTTGTTGTTTTTGTTCCCCTTCGTCACTATGGCCATGGCCCAGACCCGTACCGGAGCGACTCCCTCCCTTTTTCTCATTTCTTTCCTCCCGATGTTACAGCAACCGGTCAATCTTTCCCTCGCTTTTTTAACGATTCTGGGGCAAGGATTCGGTATTGTTCTGCTAAGTGTTGAAATGCACCGACACTTAATGAAATTAGGTCAATCGGAGACGCAAAAACTCAGTGAAAAATTCTATCAAAAGGCGATTAATTCTCACCGTTAGGATGTCTAAAGCTTATCTAACAAACTAACGCTTCTGGGAAGCTTGATTTCTCAAAATTTACCGGAAAATCAAGAATGGCTCCCTAGGGCTTGTCCCAAAAAGTCTCTTTCTCCCCGTATAATACCCTCTGACCCGTTCGTACAATGACCATGGGAACTATTTGGGAACTCGATTTTTATTCTCGACCGTTGTTAGATGAGCAAAATAAAAAATGCTGGGAAGTCTTAATCTGTGAATCTCCCCTCTCCCCCAACCAACCGACGGCGGATCTGTTTCGCTATAGCCAGTTTTGTCCGAGCAGTACCGTTAATTCCCTGTGGTTAAAGGAGGCTATTCAGGCGGCGATCGCCCAGGCGGGAACCACACCCCAACGGATTCGCTTTTTTCGTCGTCAGATGAATAACATGATCAGCAAAGCCTGTGAAGAGTTGGGCATTGCTCCGGCACCGAGTCGCCATACCTATCACCTCAACCAATGGCTCCAGCAACGTCTGACGGATTTTTATCCCCAACAACCTGGCTATGATCCCCAACTGGCCCAGAGTGGCAGTGTGCAATATCCAGAACTCAATGCGGTTCCTTTGCCGGATGCTATTCGCGGCGATCGCGGGGATCAATTTGCCCTGGTCAGTCTGGAAGCCTCGGCCTTTGCCGATTTACCGGAATGGGAAATTGGTTTTGGGGAAAGTTTTGCCCTGGCGGATTTTGGCGTAACTCCCGAAACGTCTATTCCGGGTTTTATTCTGTTTTCCGGACGAGCTTTACCTTTAGCCGCCTGGTTATCGGGGTTAGAATTGGGCTATCTGCAATTTAATGCCAAGCCCCGTCCGATCATTCGTTTGGAAACCGGGGTCAGCGACAGTTGGATTTTAGCCAATGTGACCAATGCCAACACCCTAGCCGAAGCAGAAGGCTTTGAACAACGGAAAACCGCCGCCCAGGGTCTGCATTTTCTGGCCATTCAGGAAAACCCCTCTGCCGAAAGTTTTGCTGGCTTTTGGCTTTTACAGGAAACTTCCCAGGGATTTTAAGGTTGGCTCAACCTAGGCTTGGGAAAAGTGGTGTTATCCCCTATACTCAGAGATAGTTAGTCTTAGATTTATTCAAGATTAATCTGGGGGGTTAACTCAGTGGTAGAGTGATACCTTCACACGGTATAAGTCATGGGTTCGAGTCCCCTACCCCCCATTCTTTCTTTAGCCTAGGCGATCGCGGTAGTCGGTATAGCCAAATTGTCGCCACAGTTTAAAGTCCCCCGTTTTCGTTAATAGGCCAATACTGGGATGGGGAACCCCGTTAAACATGGTGGTTTTGACCAGGGTATAATGCATCATATCCTCAAAAATCAGGCGATCGCCCATCTTCAGGGGTTGATCAAAGCCATAATCCCCCATAAAATCCCCCGCCAAACAACTGGAACCCCCTAAGCGATAGACTGTCTCACCGGGTTGGGGGTCGTGGGCATAGCGTACCGTTGGCCGATAGGGCATTTCCAAACAGTCCGGCATATGGGCGGTAAAGGACACATCTAACATGGCGTGGGTAAATTCCGGAGTCGGAATTAAATCTCGTACCGTACTCAGTAAAAATCCCGTTTCCCAGGCGATCGCCGAACCGGGTTCCAAAATTAATGATAAATGGGGATAACCTTGATGGAACTGATTCAATACGCGAATCGCTTTGGCCACATCGTAATCCTGACGGGTCATTAAATGGCCGCCACCGAGATTTAACCACTGAATTTGTGGCAGAAATTCCCCAAAATATTCGACAATACTTTCTAAGGTTTTCTCTAAAGCATCTGCGTCACTTTCACATAAATTATGGGATAAAAAGCCGGTAATGCCTTCGGGTAACTGTCCCTGTAATTGTTCAGGATTAACCCCTAAACGAGAACCCGGCACACAGGGATTATACAAAGCCGTTTTTACTGGGGAATACTGAGGATTAATGCGTAACCCGATCGCCACCGGATGATCCGCCTGTTGTACCCAAGGCTGAAAGGTTTCCCATTGACTGAGGGAATTAAACACTAAATGATCCGCGAGGGCCAGCACCTCTGCAAACTCTTCCTCTCGATAGGTGGGCGAATAAACATGGACTTCTTTCCCAAATTCCTCTTTGGCCAATTGGGCTTCCCACAGAGAACTGGCCGATGCCCCCGCTAACACCTGATTAATCCAGGGAAAACTCGGAAATAAGGCAAACCCTTTCAGGGCCAACATTACCTTAACCGGGGCCTCCCGTTGCACCCGCGCAAAAATTTCCAGATTTCGTTCTAAAAGCGTTTCTTCTAAAACAAAACAGGGGGAAGGAATTTTTTCAAAAATCTCCGGGTATCTCATAAAAAATAAATGACACAATGATTTTGCTGAAGGTTTTGTAACAAAGTCTTCACGCCCCTTGCGGATCAGTGTTTTATCCCCAATCTGCTGATCAAATTTGCTGATCAAAACCCTTGAAAGGTTGGGTAGGGGTTGGGTTTCCCAATCCATCACGATAGGATTTCAGGGTAAGAAGTCTTCCCTTCCCAGAGCAAATGCTGTCTAGTCTCCTGATCGGGGAAAACCAAGAGTCTGAAAACCGCACAATCCAAGACAGCCATCCAAGGAGTCCAGGGTACAGGAGTTGAACCTGTCTTGGGCGAATTATGAGTTCGCTGCCTCAACCGCTCGGCCAACCCTGGAATTGGCTCCATTATAGCCATAAATGGCAAGTTAACTCGGCACAAAGAGTTGTTGCTGTAAATAATCCCAGTCAAAATGCTCGGCTAGGAGTTGTTGCAGACAATCTACTTTGATCGTTTCCTGCAAACGGACAGTACCAAAGGTTTGATCCACAATTTCAACGGTTTTTAAGGTGTCGAGATTGACGGACAAAATGGGAATTTCTAAATCTTCTGCTCGGCTAATAATCAAGGGTTGAGGGGGCAAATGACCGGTCAAAATTAAACAACTGGTAGAAGTTTCCAAGGCCGCTAATTGCAGATCGGTGCGATCGCCGCCGGTGACTACAGCCTTATTTTCTCCTTTACGGAAATATTCCAAAGCCGAATTGACATTCATCGCTCCAATGGTCAAACTTTCCACCATTAAATCCAAGCGATCGGCTCGACAGAGGACTTTCGCCTGGAGTTGACGCGCCAATTCCCGCACACTGACACTCCGCAGTAACTTGTTTTGGGGTAATAGCCCCAGTACCTTAATCCCCTGACGTTCCAGAAAGGGTTTAACAACGGTTTGGGTCGCTGTCCAGGTATCCGGCGGAATATCATTAATCACCACCCCCAACAGAGAATCCCCTAGCTCCTTTTTCGCTTGTAGTAACGCATCCACCACCAGGGGCGAATGATAACGGGCCACCAACAAAATTGGCATCTCTAGGGCTTGGGCCATTTCCAAACAGGAGAGTTGAAAAAGACGACCTTCCCAGAGGGTTCCCGGCCCTTCCACTAACACCAGATCGGCGGTGAGGGTCGCTAACTGGGCCTTAAATTGGCTGAGGTAATCCGGGGTTGTTTCGCTGACCAGATGGCTCTCAATGGTTGAAGGCGTAAGGGTCACCACCGGCGGGGCGATCGCTTCCTGGGGAATATTTAACATTTCCCGCACAAATTGCAGATCCGCTTCCGTTGTCGGGTCATGCTCCGTCCAACAAGTCCCCACCGGCTTGCTATAGGCGATCGCTCGTCCCTGTTGCAGTAAATGCCTCGCCAAACCCAGGATCGTTCCCGACTTACCGCTATAGGCCTCAGTGGAACCAATCAATAAACCCTTGCTTAAATAGGACACAAACGAACTCCTTGACCATGGACAAAAGTGAGAGGGGGTGAGCTAAACTATCGGCTTCCTTAGCTCTGAGTCGCTTGCAACTCATCAAAACGTAACAACTTACGATAAAAAGACTGGGGGAAATCCACCCACTGAGTCTCTCGATGGATCAAAATTAACTCAATGAGATAATCAATAAATTCTGAATTGAGGATCGTCATCTCATAGTTTAATTCGGCCTGGGCATCAAACATCAGCCGACAGTTCGTTAACTCTGACGGTAACTTAGAAATAAACCAGGAAGCCACAAAGGTAATTCCCTCCCCTCCTTCAATATAGCGTTTACCCTCTAGTTGGCCCCGTTTATAAAGCGTCAAGGCTAACGGCAAAATTTTCTGCTTATCTTTATTCGGATAGTAGGGCTGGTAAACTAGAACATCAGCTTTGCTTGCCGGTTCCAGTTGATCAATATCTAGCATAGTTCATCGGCTCCTTGAATGCGGACGGTTGCGAAGGAAAGGGGGCTTAATCGGCTTTAACCGGGTGGAAACAACCCTGGTCAGGGAGCGATAACAGAACGAGGGGTTTCCCTTGAGACGCGGTATAACCCAAGCATAGCAACCCAGAAATAGCGACCCAGAATACGTTGTTTTCGATATAATACAATAGACTAAGAGCTTTGATTTTACTGATTTTTTCTAAAATCAATCTCACCTCACCCTAGACCCATTGCGGACGGGGTAAAGCGTTTTCTCTCATTCTCTCTTTCGCTGATTATTATTTTATGGATGACCTGATGCCTTCTCCTGTTGAAGAATCGTTCCGTTCTGGCGAAGAACGTGCTAAGGAGATTAATAAATTAATTGATACCCTCCGGGCGGCCGACGAAATTGCCAATAAACGTTATTTAATTACCAGTTCAGAGTTGGCCGATTTAATGGATATTAATGCCAGTGCGGTTACCAGTCGCGGGGATCACTGGTCTTGGCGCAATTGGGTCGTGTCGCGGGTCAGACGAGAAGGAAACCAAATCCTCTGGCAGTTAGAACGCATTGATTAGATTGGCCGGGGAAAAACCCTCGGTATGACTCGGTATTCACGGATTAGCAGGGATTAAGAAGCTTCAAGGAAGGATAGAGGCGGCCCTTAACCCAGGGGCACTAACCCATAGCAGTCTAGCTGATAGGTAAAAATCCGGTTTCTCCCGCCGGTTTTAGCGTGGTAGAGGGCTTTGTCGGTGTGGCGAATGAAACGGTCGAGGGAGTCCTGGGGGGTAGGCACGATCGCATTCACCCCTAGGCTCATCGTTACAAAGGGTTCAAGTTCCGATTGTTCGTGGGGAATCCGCACCAAAGAGAACTGACGTTGAATGCGTTGGGCCACGTTTTGCGCTCCGGTTAAGTCGGTTTGGGGCAGAATCATGGCAAATTCTTCACCACCGTAACGGGCCACCAGATCGCCGGGACGTTTGAGAGCCGAACTCAGCACCTGGGCTACCTTTTGCAAACAGCGATCGCCGGCTTGATGCCCATAATAATCATTGTATTTTTTGAAAGCATCCACATCTCCTAAAATCAAGGCGAGGGGTTGCTGTTCCCGTTGACAGCGTTTCCATTCCTGTTCTAGATACTGGTTAAAGTAACGACGATTGGCAATTTGGGTGAGTTCATCCTGAATCGCCATTTTATGTAATTCCTGGTTTACCTTCTCTAGTTTTTCCTTGGCTTCCTGCAATTCCCAGGTACGTTCAGCGACTTGTAATTCGAGGGTTTGGGAGTAAAGTTTTAATTTGTCGTAATACTGAGCGGTTTGAATGGCGGCGGCCACCTGGGATGCGAGGGTTAAAAATAGATTTAAATCCTCGGAGGTATAAAGATTACATTGACTATGGCAAAGAACAAAGACCCCAAACGTGCGATTCTGAATGGTCAAGGGAGCCAACATCACGGAACCCATGGTTTCAGGGGTAGGGTCTTCGGTAATCGCAAGGGTGAGGCGACCTTTGGAGGGACGGGTTAGGGCGGAAAGTGCCGTTATATTATTCACAATTTCCGGATGACCCGAACTCAAAACCCGATGCACCAGGGGAAAAAGGGTCTGAAGATGGGCTTCCGTTACACTGGTTTGGGCCATGGGCGAAACTAAGCCGCATTGGCTAGGTTCATACAAAAGAACTAACACTTTTTCTACTTTCAACAAATTTTGGGTTTCGCGCTGGATAACCGTTGTCATCTCCTCTAGCCCAATACATTGGGAAACTTGAATGGCAAAATCGGAGAGGAAATTCACTTCTTCGTATTTTTGCAGGATTTCCTGGGCTAACCCCCGTTTTTCGATTTCCTGTTGCAATAGGCAGGTTAAGGTCGTGGCGATCGCCTGGGCATTGGCATTTCCCTGAAGCCATCCGTAAAGTTGCCCTTTGATCGCGAGAGGCCATTCCCGTTCCCCGGCTCCCGATCCCTGTTGCCATAGGACTTGACCCTGCTCGTTAGTAATCACCACAGGGGTCGCCAAGGCGACAGCTAACTGTTCTAACATTGGGCTAACGTCGGGCCGCTGGAGTAATTTCTTCAGCAACAGGTTGGACATGGAGATTTAGGGGAGATTGAAACAAGCAAGACTCATTGCGGGCTGAAACAATCTAAAGGGTTGTGACGGACAATTTTTGCTCAAACGATCAAACCATCTCTGTTCGCGTCAGTCTTATTGAGATTTTACTCTTTTCACCATAACCTAAAATCTGACCAAACGGTAACTTTAATAACATCAAAGTGACAACTGATGATGATGGAGCCGTTCTACTATGGCCCAGTTCTGGCGGCGCGGCATCGGTCACCGGGGTTAGACAAAATGGGGGGATTTTTCGTGAAATTACCGAAGTTCGAGGACGGTTTTACTGAGTTGAAGAATTTCCCTGGGCCGGAACGGTTTCGTGAGGTAGCGATCGGCTCCCATTAAAAGACCATTTTCCTTGTCAAAGCTCTGACCTTTTGCGGTTAGTAACACAATGTAGCTAGATTGGGTTTCGGGGTCTTGCTTAAGGCGTTGACACACTTCTAAACCACTGAGTTTCGGGAGCATAATATCTAAAAAGATTAAATGGGGTTTTTCGCGGTGAGCTAATTCGAGGGCTTCTTCTCCGTTATGGGCTTTTAATAATTCAATACCATAATCGGCTTCGAGGTCTTCGAGAATTTGTTCCATCAAAATGAGAATATTTAATTCATCATCTACAATTAAGATTTTGGGATTCATTGGGAGTCAAAAGGGGGAATAGGGAAGGGGGATTAGGGATTAGGGATTAGGGATAAAAAATGCTCAGTTTTATCGGAAATGAATCTCTTTTGATAAAGTGCGAATGATTCATCATTCATTGTTCTCAGCCGGGAGCGGTAGCCAAAATCGAAAATGACTGCCTTGGCCCGGTTGACTCTCGACGGTAATTTGGCCGCCATGGTGTTCGATAATTTGTTGACAGATTGGCAGTCCTAATCCGGTTCCCTGGGGTTTATTGGTTAACAGATTGCCGCCCTGTTGAAAGGGATGAAAGATTTTTTGGAGGTCTTCCGGGGCGATGCCTCCACCGGTATCAATGATGCTCACCTGAAGCGTCTGGTCTTTGACCCCCACACAACAGATCACTTGCCCTTGTTCTGTGAATTTCCAAGCATTTGAGAGAAGATTCAGTAACACTTGAATGACGCGATCGCCATCTACCCAAATAGGCGGTAGGTCTGGCTCAAATTGGGTAATTAGGGAAATGCTTTTTTGCTCAAAGAGGGGCATCATGGACGCGATCGCCTGTTTTAAAAGAGCTTCAGGGTCTTGTAACTGACGATGCAACTCCATTTTTCCCGCTTCCATTTTAGCAATATCTAAGACCTCATTAATCAATTGGGTGAGGCGTTCGGCTTCTGTGACAATGATTTGTAAATTGCCTTGTACCTGATGAATGGCTTTTTGTTGCTTAGGAGTCGGATCAGTAATCAAAGGAAAAATTACCTTTTCGAGTTTACTGGTAATCAGACTGGCAAAGCCTAACACGGATGTTAAGGGGGTACGGAGTTCGTGGGAAACCGTCGCCAAAAAGTTCATTTTCATGCGGTCTAATTCCCGTTCCTGGGTTACATCCCGAATGACAATCACTGACCCCAAACATTGTTCCCCTTCTTGCGGGGAAGATCGTTTGATAATACTCGATGCTAGGGCTTGACCTAAACGGCCTTGACTGAGGGGAAATTCGGCAGTGATTAATCCCTGTTCTTGACGTTCTTGATGCTCAATTAATTGCACTAATTCGGGGGGGAATTTATCGGCTAATTTATACCCCTTTAGCTCCAAATTTTCCAGATCAAACATGGCTTTTAGGCGGGGATTAAAACGGGTAATATTCCCCAACACATCGGTCACTAATAATCCATCTGCCAGGTTATCCATAATGGCATTTAGATCCGTGAGGGTCATTTCCAACGTCTGGGATTTTTCACGCATTTGTTCCCACAGTTTGGCTTGATCAACGGCAATGCCTAGCTGGTTGGCCACTTTTAAAACAAATTCAATTTCGGCACTTTGCCAAACCCTGGTCTGCCAACACTGATGAATCCCTAGTAAGCCCCAAAGATTGTCACCTTGAAAGAGGGGAACGACGAGCATGGCCCGAATTTCCAGAAGATTGGCGAGGTTTAAAAATTCTGGGGTGAGGGGGACATCCTGAAGATCATCAAAGGCCAGAATTAAGCCATTGTGGAAATAATGACGGTCTAGGAAGTCACCCTGGGGAATTAAGGGAGAGTTAACCTTGAGCAGAGAAGTAAAGCCGGGCAAAATATCTTCCGCTACGACCATCCCCTGTTGACTTTGACCTTCGGGACAAAATTGGAATAGGTAACAGCGATCGCCCTTGAGTAATTGGCGAACTTCGGTAACGGTGGTTTGAAAGATGGTGGTGAGGTCGAGGGTACGGCGAATTTTATCAATGACATCGGCCAGGGCGCGTTCCCGTTGGGCGGATTTTTGCAGTTCTTCTTTTTGTTGCTGGGTCTGGGCCAGCATGGTATTCAGGGCGGCGGTTTGATTATGGGCTTGCAGGAGGAGTGATCCCTGGTACAGGGCCATCCCTAGTTGTAAGCTAATTTTCTGAACAAAGGTAATTTCATCGGGTGTCCAGGGGCGGGGGTGTTGAAATTGATGCAGACAAAAGACTCCCCAAAATTCCTGGTCTTTAAATAACGGAAAGTACAGCAGGGCGAGGGTTTGAAAGTCTAAAAGGCTTTGGCGGGCGGCGGGTTCTAGGGGCGCAGTTTGGACATCGGCGATCGCCAGATAACTTTCGGGGTCGAGGTTGAGGGGCCAGTCTTGCCAATGGGCCGGGGCATGATAAAACGAGGAATGATGGGCGGCGAGGGTAACGGCCAAAAAACGACCTTGACGCGGCTGAGTTTTGGGGGTGAATTGATAGATGGCTACCCAGTCCAGTTGTAAAATGCGTTGGATTTCGCGGGTGGCGGTGGTTAAAACGGTGGTTAAGTCGTGCGATCGCCGGATTTTATCAATGAGGGTTTCGGTGACGCGACTGCGTTCAATGGCATGGGCGAGGGCCTTGGCCTGGCGTTTTTGTTCGGCGAGCAGTTCCGCCTGTTGGATGGCGACCCCCAAATGTAAGGCAATGTGATCAATAAATTCCAGGCTTTCGGGTTCCCAGGTGCGCGGTCTTTCGCATTGATGGACGGTTAATAATCCCCAGAGGCGATCGCCGGCCAAGAGGGAAACCACCACATTGGCCCTCAGCCCCAGACCTTGGAGCATTTGGCGATGACAATCCTGGAGAGGAGCCGTTTCCAAATCTTCGAGGATAAATTTCCGCCCCTGTTGATAATAAATCCGGTGTTTTTCTGCAAAACAGGTTTCCGAAATTTTCCAGCCCAGGAGAGATCCATAGGGACTGGCTACGGACTCTGCCACAAACTCCCCGATTTGCCATTGACTTTGGGAGTCAAAGCGATAAATGCCCACCCGATCCGCTTGCAAAAGATGACGAACTTCGGCCACAGTGGTCTGTAAAATCTCATCCAGGGCCAAAGACGCACGAATTTTCTCCACAACGGCCAAGAGAGCTTGGTATTGTCGGGTGGTGCGTGTCGCAGTGTCCTGAGGGTCTAATTCACAATTCACGATGGGCTTTTTCTAGTGGGAGAAATAGGGAGCAAAAAACGAAGCAGGATAAACGGGAAAGGAAACCCCGCAAGGCAGGATTTAAAAACAGATTTTCCGGCAGATTTTCAGATAAATTTTCAGACAGATAAATTTTTCTAAAAGTTAGTCCTTTAGGGTTGAATTTGATCCACTTTGGACAGAATAAATAAACTGCCCTCTCCTCCCCGACCAATTCTCAGGGTTTCATCTAGATAGGTAATATCCAACGTGGGTATTCGTCCCTGGGGGCCACGGGCCGAGGCGGTATTAAAAGGTTCCAAAGTGGGCGTTTTGAATCCCGCGATCGCAGAAATAGCGGTACTCCGTTCTAAAAACTGTACGTTTAAGCGTTTATCCGGCAGAGGCGAATCCGGCGATCGGGCAATCTCAAAGGTGGCGGTGACTTGTACATAACCCTGCACCAATCCCAGGGGATGTTTCACAAAAGCTTGATTGAAAAATGCCTGGCTGGCCACATCAATCACCTGATAAACTCGACCCACCTGGAACCCCAGGGGCAACTTATCCAGACTCCGAATTTCGCGGGCGGTGGAATAGTTCAACCACCAAATCCCGTCTAATAATTGCGGACAATATAACAGGGGGAACAAATGGGGATTCACCGCTTCTAATTGTTCCGTTAGTTTTTCGATCGCCTGGGCGGTATCGGGTTTTGCCCGGAGATTGGTGATCGGCGAACCTTGTTTGCGGGTTTGGAAGGGTTCAATCAGGGCTAAGAGTTCCTGTTTAAGGCGATCGCGGGTTAGCATTGGGCCTCCTGGTCTAACTCGTTTAAAATCTGAGTCGCCGTTGCACAGAGGGAACTTTGCAGGGAGCCATTGCTGGCCAAAATGCCGCCCCATTGCCGCACATCGCCCCGGTTATAGGTGACCGGTGTTCCATCAAAATAACTGAACGCGCCCCCCGCTTCGGTCAAAATCAATTCAGGAGCCGCAAAGTCCCAATCCTTGGCCGCCGATTTACCCGACAGGGAAATATACACATCGGCCTGTTGCTCCACAATGGCCACAATTTTACAGCCCACACTGCCCACATAATGGCGATCGCGGAAGGGCATCCGGTCAATCAAATCTTGAAAGCGTTGGTCACGGTGGGTACGGCTCACCACAAGGGTCAAGGCTTCCGGGTTCGGAGAGGCAACGGTTAGGGGTTGGACTTGGCCATCGGCGGTTTCCACAAAACAGCCCCGGTCTTTAACGGCAAAGTAGAGTTTATGACTTTCAGGAATCCCCACCAGGGCCAAAACGGGGTGTTGTTGATAGCAGAGGGCAATGTGTAGGGCGTATTCCCCAGTCTGATCAATAAAGTCCCTGGTGCCGTCTAGGGGGTCAATAATCCAGACCCAATCCTGGGGGAGGGCGGTGGTGCCGGAGTGGGTTTCTTCGCTGAGAAAACCGAAGGATTCGCTATCGGGCAGGGTTTGTAAGTGTTCTAGCAGGTAATGATTGGCGGCCAGATCCGCTTTGGTGACGGGGCCATCCCCTTTTTCGATTTCTTCAATGTCTCCCTGATAAAAACCGTGTAGGATTTTCATCGCGCCCCAGGCGATCGGACGCACCGTTGTCATTAGGCGATCGAGGTCTATACTGGAATAATGCACCGGGTTTCCTATAACTGAATCGTTGGATACTTTTACTTTAGCGAAAAATGTCCCATTGATCACGATACCAATGAATAATTGATAATGGAGAATTGATAATGGAGAATTGATAATGAATAATGGAAAGAAATGACCGTATTTTTTCAGTTTATCCAGATTTTCTTGAAAATTTAAATCACTCAACCTAGGTCAAGCTTATTAGCCATTAATTATCAATTATTAATTATCAATTATTAATTATCAAAACTATGATCATTGAATGCTTAAAATTTCATGTTCCCTCTGATATTCAACCGATTTTTTTAGAGAAAGATCTCGCCCATTGGACGGAAGCGTTAGCTCAACAACCCGGTTTTATCAGTAAAGAAATTTGGGTGAATGCGGAACAGGCTCATGAGTTAATGTTGATTATTCGTTGGCGTACCCGTGAAGAGTGGAAAGCGATTTGTCCAAATTTTTTAGCAGAAATTGAAGCAAATTTTCAAGCGGCGATGGGGGAGCATCCCTACGAACATATTGAAACAGGAGAGTTTTATGTTCATCCGTTGCCCCAGATTCATGTGAAAAAGCCTGTCTGACTGTCTGAGATTAAAACAGATACGTCGTCGCAAAGGAGAAAAGGA
>JAYKIP010000169.1:0-12680 GCA_035286205.1 Merismopediaceae cyanobacterium | reverse complement strand
GTGTCTGCTTTCTCCGCCGCAATACGGTTAGGGTCGGTACTTTTTTGAGGGGACTGACCTTGAGTTTGTATTACTGGATCGGCCGCCGAGGATTGAGCAAAAACAACTGACGAAGACGCCCCATTCGCTGTAACCGTTAACAGGGTCAAAATCTTGAATAACTTGATATTCCTAGCCATAGCAGTATAAAAGAACAATAAATTATTTTTACAAGAGTGTTATTAACTGATAATCAAAGAGACTCTTCCTTCTTCCCTAGTCCAAAGTTGGCCTCTCCTAAACCCGATTGAGCCTCCGCTTCTGAAAGAATTACTCATAAATCTTTGACCAATGGATCGATCAATTTATTAGGAATGCAGTTAGATTCGATGTAATTATTAATCTCATTTTGATGGTCGCTATAGTAACTTAACGCATCAAATACTTGTGCCAATGTTAAATGAGGTATCCCTATGGGTATTTCTTCAGGAGCAATACCTGTGCGCCAGGTCTCAATAATTGCCCTGACAGGCGTGCGGGTTCCCTTAATAATTGGCTCTCCCTTAAGAATGCGATCATCCCTAATAATATACAGATGTTCTGTTACTTGAACCATCACCGTTTTGACTCGATAGAAAAACTTTAACTCTAATGATAGTTGTGTTTGGCTTTTTAGATTCAGCTTAGACAACTCGTTGAGCAGACATTGTTGCCGTCCCAGCACTCCAAACAGCACTGAGAATGAGCGAAATTAAACTCAAGACAAACTAACAATGCTATTCTTCAATACTAAATAGGACGATAAACCCGGTAATCAATATTGGGGAAAATATTATCCATTTCCTCCACTTTTTCTAACCAACCGGCATCCAATTTGCCCACCTTAATATCCTCATAAATCTTGTTAAAGCGTAACAAGTGAGAACGAGTCCGCCGCTCGGCATAGGGAACCATTGTCCCCGTCCGCATAATAAAAGCCCAGTCCGAAGATTGTGCTAATAACACTTCCCTGGCGGCTTGATTTAAGGCCCGCTCTTCCAACTCATCCACCGCTTCCCGACGACTAATTTCGATCATCCGCTCCGCTAACTTATGGAGATGGGGATAGATCCAAGCATTCGTATCATTTAACCAATATTCATGGAAGCCCTTATACCCCCAACTGGATTGGGAAGGCCGACAGACCTGTTGCGTTGGATGACTGCGTAAATAGTCCGCTAGATGGGTCATAGCAAACCGATTCTGATCAAACCAGGACTTGCGGAAAAGATAATCAATAAACCAAGGCCCTTCATACCACCAATGACCAAAGAGTTCGGCATCGTAGGGCGAAACCACCAGGGGAGGACGTTGCATAATCCCCGCAAGGTGTTCTACCTGTTGCCCTCGGTTATACATAAAGTTGCTGGCGTGTTCTGCCGCTTTTTCCCTTGCCCAATAGGGATCGTACAGTCCTTTATCTGATAATCCCCCTTGACGACTGGTAATTTTATGGTACTTAATGCCGATATTTTTGCGTTGACCATTGGGCATAATATAGGGCTTAATATATTCATACTCCGCTTCCCAACCCAAATCCTTGTAAAATTCTCGATATTCTGGCGATCCTGGATACCCCACCTGGGAAGACCAGACCTGTTGCGATGACTCATGATCCCGACCAAAAGCCGCCACCCCGGTTTCCGTAAAAATGGGGGCATAGGTTCCGTAACGGGGACGAGGACGAGCATAGAGAACCCCATGGCCATCCACCAAAAAGTAGCGTAACCCCGCATCGGCCAACATCCTTTCCACGCCTTCATAGTAGGCACATTCCGGGAGCCAAATACCTTTGGGAGCGCGGCCAAAATGTTCCTCATAGTGATCACAGGCGACTTTAATTTGCGCCCAGACCGCCTGGGGATACATTTTCATTAAGGGGAAATAACCATGGGTCGCCCCACAGGTAATAATTTCCAAATTGTTAGAATCTAAAAACTGTTTAAAGGCAGTAACCAGATCCCCATCAAATCGTTCCCATACCTCACGAATCGCGGCAAATTCCTTGGCGTAATACTCGGCTAAATACTTCAAGTGACCATTATGTTCATAACGAACAATTTCCTTCTCGATTAACTCCTGAAGTTGGCTCAGATGCTCCTCGTAACGTTTTTGTAGGAGGGGATCCCGTAGCATGGACACCAGGGGGGGAGTCATACTCATGGTGATCTTGAAATCCACGCCGTCCCGTTTCAGCCCTTCAAAAACCTGGATGAGGGGAACATAGGTTTCGGTAATCGCTTCGTAGAGCCACTCTTCTTCTAAAACGTAATCACTTTCGGGGTGGCGGACAAAGGGTAAGTGGGCGTGAAGAACGAGGGCAACGTAGCCAAGAGCCATAGGAATTCCGCACCTTGTTAAGGTTGTCTGAATAGTCACCATAAGTTTAACTGATTTGATCCCCGTTCATGCAAAAGCCTGAGAAGTTTGGGAGGGGGGGATGGGGAGTGGGTATAGGGATGGGGGAATGAGAGCGGTCTTGATCTTGAGCGACAAATGTTACTGGGTCACTTTACAATGGGTAAGCGGTCTCCCCATTAAGTCCCTTCAATCTATCTCTGTTCCATGAATAGTTCCGTTTTTACTGCCCTCTGTCTGAAATTATTTGGCACGGTTTTCATTCTGTCTTCTCTACTGGATTATCTCACCTTAGCCATTCCCTTTAATTGGGGTGATCAGCAATGGCAACTCGGTTTTGTGACGAGCTTAGTGGATCGGGGTGTGGTGCCAATGGTAGGAGTCGGGATGATTCTGATCGGGTATTGGATTGATGCTATGGTAGCAACGGCTAATGAAAGTAAGCCTGGGGGTCTGGATCTACGCTTGCCGGTGTTTGTGTTGTCGGCGTTGTTGGGTTTAATTTTTTTACTGTTGGTGCCGGTGCATTTGAATAATTTGAATCAGGCCAAGATGTTGGCTCTTACACAAATTGAAAAGGGGGCGGATCAGGGGAAGGCCCAAATTCAGCAGTTTTTGACCCAGGTAAATTCCCTTTCCCAAAATCCCCAGGTGTTAGACCAACAAATTGCTCAACGGAATCAGGTGTTACAGAGTGGGCAATTCCAGGGCAATCCGCTCAATCCGCAACAGTTACAGGCTCTCCGAACGGAAAAGGAGCAATTACAGGGGTTACGAGATTTGTCTAAAGATCCCGCCGCCTATAAGAAACGGATTGATGAGATTAAAAAGCAATTAGAAACGCAATTACAGGAGCGTCAACGGACGGCGGAGGGGGAGGCAACCACCCAAGCGTTAAAGCAAGGTCTGCGGACGGGGCTGAATAGTTTAATGTTGGCGATCGGCTATGGTGTGGCGGGAGGACTGGGTTTGCGATCGCTGTTGAGTGAACGGCGTTAGTGAGCGGCGTTAAGGTCTTTATGCGGTTTTATCCCCTTCGTGAACCGGGTGAACCGGGTGAACCGTTACTTGTTTGATTCCCCTTGATTTTTTTCGCATTTTTCTGAATTTTATGCCCCCACGTTCCTCTTCTAATCGTCAACAGCCCCGTCGTATTGCCAGGGAGTTGGCCCTACTGAGTTTAAGTCAATTGAAAAATGAGGCTACGGCTCTAGACCCGGAGGAGATTAATCCGCTTTTGTTGGCGGCCATTCGCACCTTAACCAGTGAAGCCCAGGAAAATTTGGCCACGGCGGCGGAGGAAATTCATCGGAGTCAGGAACGGTTGTTAAGTCAGGAACTTCGTTCCACGGCCCTAGACAGTGCCCAGGCCATGGTGCAGGAGAGCATGAAGTTAACCCAGTCGGCCATTAATCGGGTGGCGATCGCCTTAGACTTACCGGAGATGGTGCAGATGGCCAATCAGTATGAAGTGCGTGACTATGCCATTACCATCATTAGTACCGTCCAGCGTCGTCGTCAGGAAATTGATCAACAACTCGAAACGGCTATGGTGGATTGGCAACTCAAACGCCTGCCCCGCATTGACCAGGACATTCTGCGCTTGGCCCTGGCGGAAATGTGCTTTTTAGACATTCCTCAAAAAATTGCCATTAATGAGGCAGTCGAGTTAGCCAAACGCTATTCCGATGAAGAAGGCTATCGCTTTATTAACGGAGTGTTACGGCGAGTCAGTAACCAGTTAGCTCCCTCCTAGTTCCCTCTTCTTGAGGAGGGGAAACCGCAACGCGGCCTCTGCTATTCTTTGAATATGGACTGAATATTGACCGGATACTGCCAACCATGACAGTAAGCGGACTGAAACTTGCTATATTTGACTTGATTCATTACCCCTAGAGATTCCTGGTTCAGATTCTATGGCAGAAGAAACCCCCACCTCCAAACCCCCGAAAGTCGCTAACAGTGAACCGGCGGCGAAAAAAGTCAAGGAACCGGCTTTGGAAGATAAGCCTTTCGCAGAATTTATAGAGCAACATTTCACGCCTAGTTTACAGACGGCTTTGACCCAGGCGGGGTTAACGGATATTCATCTCCAGTTTCAAAAACAAAAAATCCCGGTACCGGGTTTAGACGGTCAGGGAGACTGTTGGCAAGTGCTGGGGAATTGGTCTGGCAGTAAGCGTCAATTTCGGATTTACTTCTTCGACGACTCGATTGGAGGAGCCAAGGCTTTTTCCTGGGCAACGGGGGGCAATCCTCCCAGTACCCTAGAATCCTTTATGATTGATGAGCGAAAAGTGACCCTAGATTTGATGGTTAATTACACGCTCCAACGGTTAAATGGGCAAAAGTGGTTAACTCGCAATTAGCGTGTCACGGAGCTAGTCGGGAAGACCTGACAGCCTAGGAAAATGCTCCCTTTTTCTAAGATTCCAGACCGGGGGCTTCGGCGACTCTCAACCCCTCCCAGGGTGATTGACGATGAATAAACATGGGTTTTTCCTTAATCTTTTAGGTAGATTCAGGGGACTGCTTGAACCGTTGTCTGCTAACGGCAAGGGACTGAAAGCCGCCAAGGATTAATGAAAATTCATCAAATTTAAGTTTAGTTGTTTAGTTTGGCGAATACTTTGGATACTATGCGCGTTTATGTTTTATTGTTCAATGCTCGAACAGAAAATGAAGGGATTCATACGATTCAGATGGGCGGGCGCAATAAAATTTTAATGTTTGAATCGGAGGACGATGCCACCCGGTTTGCCCTGCTCCTAGAGGCCCAGGATTTTCCCACCCCAACGGTGGAGCCGATGGATTCTAAAGAGATTGAAATGTTTTGTGAAGAGGCCGGTTATGAGTGGGAATTGGTCTCGGATGGGATGTTAGCCATTCCTCCGGAGAAAAATATTGAGGATCGAGATTGGGACCCCGATGGCATACTGAAGCCCCAGGCAAGGACGGCCTCGGATGCGGCGGGGAATGAACTCTCGGATGATGAGTTGGAACGGATTCGACGGCGTTTAGAGGGGTTATTGTAGTCCTTCCATGGTGAACAAACCGACCTTGCTTGTGACGGGAGCCAGTGGCTTTCTCGGCTGGAATTTATGCCGGGAGGCTCTACCGGATTGGCACGTTTTGGGGACTTACCATCACCACCGGCTCGCTCTACCCGAAGTGACGACTCTGCCCTTGGATTTAGGCGATCGCCCCCTGGTGCAGGAGATATTGCAAACGATACGGCCCGATGGGGTCATCCATTTAGCGGCCCTTTCCCAACCCAACCGGTGCGAGCAAAACCCCTCTTTGTCCTATCAACTGAATGTGGTCAATACTTTAAATTTGGCCCAGGTCTGTACGGATTTGTCCCTTCCTTTCGTCTTTGCTTCCACCGATTTAGTCTTTGATGGCACTTCGCCGCCCTACCGCGAGACCGATACGGTGAATCCCCTGAATTGCTATGGAGCGCATAAGGTAGAAGCCGAAGCCCAATTACACCGTCTGAACCCGGAACTGGTTATTGCGCGTATGCCCCTCATGTTTGGGTTACCGTCCCCCTTTTCCCAGAGTTTTATACAACCGTTTATTACCCAACTGCGCCATCAACAGGTCTTAAACTTATTTACCGATGAATGGCGATCGCCGGTGAGTGCAGGGGATGCCAGTCGGGGGTTATTGTTGGCCTTGGTTCAGGGAACGGGGGGAATTTTACATTTGGGCGGCCCCACATCCCTATCTCGTTACCAATTCGGTCAGTTATTAGCCGACTGTTTGGGGATTGCTCGGACGCAAATTCAGCCCTGTTCCCAGGCCGATGTCCCGATGCCCGCCGCCCGTCCCCAGGATGTGTCCTTAAACAGCGATCGCGCCTATGCCCTGGGGTACGCCCCGATGGAGGTGGTGACGGCCCTGCAAACCTTGGCTCCTGACCTATAACTTGACTCCAAGAGCGGATGGCGGGGATGTCCTAATGCCAATTTGTTACGAAGGTATATGAAGAAGCTTAGAGAAACGTAACAAAATGTCGGGAAATCTTGAAATTTCATCAATAACGACGGTTCTAGGAAAGTAACCCATAGCGAAAAGGATAGAGCGAACGTCACCCTATCCCTTCCTTTATCTTTCTTATGGTTAGGGTCTTTATATTGGCTGACCCCATTTGAATCTATCTAATAATAGTCCCTACTTAGGGGGTGATCCCCCGATTCTTTATAATTTTTTAAGATTTGCATTTTGTGAAGATTTTCGGCGATTTGTAAACTAATGTTGCGAATGGTTAAGGGTTACCCCCAATTTCTCGGAGATCCAGACCTCAATATCCCGTAAGGAGAGATTTTTGGGCGGCAGTTCGGGATGCACCATGGGTTCGACGAGGATCGTAAACATCCCCAGACGATTTCCCGCTAACACATCGGTAAACAGGCGATCGCCGACCATGGCCACCGAAGCAACGGGTAACTGCATTTCAGCCAGGGCATAGCGTAACTTACGGCGGGAAGGTTTCGCGGCTCCAAAGAGATAGGGCAGTCCCAAACTCGCGGCGATCCGGCCAATCCGCGCTTCACTGAGATTATTACTCACCAGCCATACCGGGAGAATCGGGCGAAGGGTCTCCACCCAGGTCTGCAATTCCGGGGAAACGTCGCTCTGGCGAAAGGACACCAGGGTTTCATCCACATCGAGGACTAACCCTTGTAACTGATATTTTTGGAGGATTTGGGGTGATAGATGGAGAATCGTATTACCCAGAACTAAATCGGGTTGCAAGAGTTTAGCGCGGGTCATAGGTTAAGCACGTTCTAAGGCCAGTTGAATGAGTTGATCCACCAGTTGAGCAAAGGGAATGCCCGTCGCTTGCCAGAGTTGGGGATACATACTAAAGGCGGTAAAGCCGGGTAAGGTATTAATTTCGTTAATGACAATTTTACCGGTGGCTTCCTGATAGAAAAAGTCCAGACGACCCAGCCCGGCAGCATCTACGGCTTTAAAGGCTTGCACAGCCATGCGTTGAATCTCCTGAACCACGTTTTCCGGGAGGGAGGCGGGAATATGGAGTTGGGCACGACCATCAGTATATTTGGTTTCATAGTCGTAGAAATCACTGTCATAGGTAATTTCGCCAATAATGGACACCTGGGGATGATCATTCCCTAAAACGGCACATTCCACTTCCCGGATATGGGGTAAACCCGCTTCCACAATAATCCGTCGGTCATAACTGGCCGCACTATCCAAAGCCGCTTCTAATTCCGCCCGCGATCGCACCTTGGCAATGCCCACCGAAGAACCTAGGTTAGCCGGTTTGACAAAACAGGGATAGCCTAATTTTTGTTCAATCTCGTCACAGACTTGAGGAAAAACGCAGGGATTAGAATAAATTTGGCTCCGTTCCACCGCCACATAATCCACCTGGGGCAAACCCACCTGGGCAAAGGCCATTTTCATCGCTAATTTATCCATTCCCACACAGGAACCGAGGACTTGACTCCCCACAAAGGGAACCTGCATCAGGGTCAACAATCCTTGAATTGTGCCATCTTCCCCGTTCGGGCCATGCAAAACCGGAAACCAAACGTCTATCTGGGCGGCGATCGCCGGAAATTGCCATAACTCAGCCCGGTCAATATCCAGTTCGGGTAAAGCTTGGCCGAGATGGAGGACTTCTGCCGATAACTCCGGGACTGTCCAAACACCACTTTTTTGGATATAGAAAGGCGTAACTTCGTATTTATTAATGTTTTCATCTAGGGTTAAAGCCTGATAAATGGCCCGTGCCGAATTAATTGAGACTTCGTGTTCCCCTGAACGTCCCCCAAATAATAGCCCAACGTGTCGTTTGGTCATGGTATCCCTAGCTTTCCGAAAAAGCAAAAATGCAATGGTCAGGGTCTAGGGTATCATTTTTTGACGAAAGAATAGTCGTATAGACTCTAAAAACTTAGACAGAATGATTATCCTTCTCTGCAATAAACTCTGTATAAAAATAGTTTGAATCACCATCAGCTTTCCCTAGTATCGGCAAAGCCACAATCTTTAGTCAGTTTCCATTGCTTGACGCATGGACAAAAATGCTTCTTTGACCGGTTGGCTGACTGAACTTTCAGGCTCTGAGAGAATTAGAGATTGATACTCTTCCAGAAAATCCGAGCGAAGTCTGTGAAATAGATGAAGATAATGTCTGACAAAGCCAATGCAATCAAGTAGAGCAAATTCTATTCCTCCCGTCTCTTCATAAAGAGAAAGCGCATAATTTTTGACTTCAAGATCAATCTCTTTAGTCGTAATAAAAATATAATTATCAAGAGTATTATTGATTGAAACAATCTTCTGTAGAGCAATTTCTATGTCTTCTCTAGTTATTTTCTTATCTTTCATTTCATAGACCGTAATGACTTGAGCATCATTAATTAAGGTGATTTCAACATCTCCCAATGCTCCTGTTTTTGTATCTGCCGCATTATGGGATTGAAGATCAAGAACTTTTTCCTGTAAAAGGCTTTGTGCGGCTCTATAGGCCGCCGTAATTAAAAGAACGGGGAGTCTGCTGGTATGCGGAAGACTAATATGTTGCTCGATAAGTTTAATTATACTTTCAGAAGACAAAGGCATTCCTTCTTTTGTTTTCGACAGGGCTTCTGTTAAAGCATTAATACGATTTTGTCTTTCATTTCTGATTAAAATTAACAGACGAATAGTTTCAGCTAAAATATCTTCAGTAGAAATATGATTTGTATAGACAGCATCTAATAATTCAAGGATCTTGGCATAAAGTAAGGGAGGTTTTCCGGCAATTCTTAGATTTCTCGTTAATGTCTCATTACGATTTCTCCAAGCCGGTGTTAAAAAGGCAGTTGTATTATTACAGGGTAAGTTATTTTTATGAATAAAAGCAGTAATATACTGCTCATCATAGGTACGACCAGAGAAACAATCAGAGTCACCAATTTCTGTGTAGGGTTTTCTAATATCAAATGTGGAATTATGAACCTTAGCCAAACAGCAAGACATTAACACTCTAACAGCAGAGCGATTTGATAAGCATTCAACAATATAGCCTATATTTTCTCTGATTTTATCCTCTTTAATGATGGGATTGTGAGGATAATCCGCTACTCGTTGAAAAGCAATTCTAAGGATTTCTGTTGGTTCTGGCATGGCAGAGCGTAGGATTGAAAAAGATCATAGTTAGTCCAAAGTAATTCGACTCGTTCTTGCTTTATATGATCGGAACGGGTATTAGTTGAATGAGCTTTTTGGGGAGGAGATTGAATACAATTCCAGTCTTGATAAAGAGTATTGAACAGTTTGCTTGGATAACCAGAAATAGCAACTTTTCCCTTCACTTGATGTAAGACTTCTGCTAATTGTTGATGATCCCTATCTGTCATTTCGTAGCCGTAGGCTTTTATATCTGAGCGAGAATCATGGGGATAAGGCGGGTCACAATAAAAGAGTGTGTCTTCACTATCGTAACGAATAATAACATCAATCGCGGGGGCGGATTCAATTTGGACTCTGAGTAAACGTTGGACGATTTCCGATAAACCTTCTACACTTCCTAACCAACGAGAAACGGCCCCGGCCATCCCTGCTCGACTCGTGAGTTTGCAGTGAGCCCAACGACCGGCACTGGCAGTTTGAGCTAATCCGGTTCTTACCTGTCTTGCTCTGACAAAAAAGCGTCTAGCCCGTTCTAAATCCGTTAATTCTTCGAGAGGGTCTTCACTCGCAATTCTTAATTCTTCTCTGGAAAAAGGGGTTAGCCCGATCATTCTCATTAATTCATTAGGAGAATCACGCAAGATTCGGAAAAAATTAACCACTTCGCCATCAATATCATTGTAAGTTTCCACAGGAGAAGGTTCACGATTGAGCAAAACTGACGCACTCCCACCAAAGGGTTCACAGTAGTGAGTTGCTTTAGGTAATAGCGGTAATAGCCAGTCTAGATGAGAATATTTTCCACCGTACCACCCAAAAGCAATCCGTTTAGAAGACATAGTTAAACCAATAGAATTTTTGTGAGTCGGTTTCTCGTAAATTCTATATTAAGCCTACGAAAACTTGCAAATGGTGTTTACCACTTCACGTCATCTAATTGGGCTTGAAGAAATAAGGTTTGCTGAAGGTTGGCGTGTTGGAAATTGGCTCCCCGTAAATTGGCCCCGGTAAAGTCCGCTTGACTTAAATTGGCTCCTTGAAATTGGGCCCCGACTAAGTAGGCATGGCGAAAATTGGCTTTTTTTAAGTTGGCCCACCGTAAATCCAGGTGATCGCCGACGATCTGACTAAAATCCGCTTCAATGGCATAGGCTTGTTGAAAAAAAGCATTGACTAACTTGGCTTGGTGCAAACAGGCGCGATACAGATAAATGCCCTGGGCTTCGGCTAAGGTAAAAACGGCTTGACTGAGATCCGCTTCATTAAAATTGGCCTCTTGTAATTGGGCTTCACTGAGATTTGCGCGTTGACAGAATGCCCGACAAAAGAGGCCCCGCCGTAACTGACTCTGGCGTAAATTCGTGGCGATCAAGTTGGCCTCACTGGCATCGGCTTCCCATAAATTCACTGATCGCAAATCTGACCCAATCAAATTGGCCCCCTGAAGATGAGCGTAGGCAAAATTGGCTCCCCGCAGATCGCAATTCGTTAACTGCACCCCGGCTAAATGGCCATGGCTGAGGGTGATGCCGCGTAGATCGGCCCCACTTTGATGGGTCGCTAATAACTGAGTCGGTAATTTTTGGCGTTGAATTGCTACTACTCCTATCGTCAATTTTCCAGACCGCGATCGCCGCCGGTCACTGGCCCAGGGAAGAGGGGAAACCCAGGAAACGTTCTATAATAGCGACAGATCCCTTCCGGCTTAGATTATACCGTTCAAAGTCGCCATGCCAGAATCCCTTATCATTGAAACCGATTTAAAAGAGGTGCTAAACCGTCTTGACCAACGCTTTGATCGTTTCGAGCAGAAATTGGACAAGATGGAAGAGCGGTTTGACCATCAACTGCAAAAGATAGACGAACGCCTCACCCGCTTGGAAACTACCCAGGCGCGAATGGAAGAAAAACTGGATAATTTGGATAAGCGAGTGGACAAGTTGGAAGGTAGTCAAAATCGGCAGGTTTGGACATTAATCGGTATTGTGGGGACGGCGATCATCGGCACCGTGATTCGTTTTGTCCTATTGGCCTTGCCACAGTCCTAATTTTTTGGGGAAAGCATGACCTTAATTCAATGGTATCCAGGGCATATTGCCAAAGCGGAACGTCAACTCAAGGAGCAACTCAGTCGGGTAGATGTGGTATTAGAAGTGCTGGATGCTCGGATTCCTTTGGCTTCTCACCATCCCCAAATTTTGGACTGGATCGGCGCAAAACCCCGGATTGTGGTGTTCAATCGTCGGGATATGATCCCAGAGGCCATTTTAAAGGATTGGTTGGCTTGGTTTAAATCCCAAAAGGTCGAAGCCTATCCCGCTAATTCCCAATCAGGTCAGGGGGTCAAGGCGATCGCCAAGGCCATCCAGGCGGCCGGGGTAGCAGTCAATGAACGGCGTAAAAATCGGGGAATGCAACCCAGACCCATTCGAGCAGTAGTCATCGGCTTTCCCAATGTGGGTAAATCGGCCCTAATTAATCGTTTGTTAGGTCGCAAAGTGGTGGAAAGTGCGCGCCGGGCGGGGGTCACTCGTCAATTACGGTGGGTGAGAATTTCTGAGACCATTGAACTATTGGATGCCCCTGGCGTAATTCCCTTAAAACTCGATAATCAAGACGATGCGATTAAGTTAGCTATTTGTGAAGATATTGGCGAAGCGTCCTATGAAAATCAAGCGGTGGCGATCGCCTTTCTTAACTTGTTATTAGAGTTAGAATTTTCTGGCTTTTTAACGGAGCGTTATCAAGTTTCCCCAGCAGTTGAAATGACTGGAGAAGACTACCTCCATCGGTTAGCCGAGGAACGGTATCAACAGGATTTAGAACGAGCCGCCCGACAACTCCTCAACGATTTTCGTAAAGGTTTAATGGGAGCCATTCCCTTAGAATTGCCCAGGGCTTTTTCAAGCTCTTTTTGATCAATCTAAATGAATGCCCGCGTAAAGGGCCGCGATCGGTAAACGAATGCCAATCGTTTCTAGGAAAATATCATCATCGAGATCATAGGGATAATAAAGCCATAGTTTCCCTTCCCCACGTCGGTAACATTCCACCGTGATCTGTTCAGAGTGAATCAGTAAATATTCTTGTAATGTAGGGATTTTTTGATAATCTTTAAATTTGTTAGTGCGGTCTTTATCCGCAGTTCC